>NZ_CBRA020000058.1:0-26338 GCF_000469945.2 Paenibacillus sp. P22
GGCGGCTGCCTGGCCGGTCTGCCGGGCGGTAGCGCTGCCGCCCGGCAGCTCCTGGCCGGATAGTTCCGGCACCGGAATCAAGGCTTGCTCCTGCCGGGCATTCGTCCGGCCATCCTGCGACTTGGCGACGATAAATCCCGGAATCAGAATCGCCGCCGCCGTAAGGACGCTTACGGAAGCCAGCGCCATTCCCGACATCCCCTGTCCTTCCGCTGCTCTGCCGAAAGGCTTTCCTCGCAGACTCGTCTTCCTCGTTCCTGTCGCGCGCTTCTTCATCTTCGATGAATTCCCTCCTCTATTACCCTGCCAAGGCAAATGCTCACGACCCGTCTCTAAAGACTATGAGCCGAGAAACATAGAATAGAACCGCGATAGGCCGCTTGAGAGAGAAGTCCCGCGAGAAACGAAAAAGCGATGCCGGATGGCATCGCTGCTGAAAGCCCTGCTGTCGGGCCGAGCCTGACGGCCTTTGAACATGCTGCCATGCAGCCGTCAGATCAGGGCTTCCAGGTAAAGAGATTAAGAAATGCCGTGCATTCCAGCCGGCTCCAGGCTTCAATCCTGTTGCTCGTCGGCTGCCGCTTCAGCTCCCGCTCCGCCAGCCGCACGCTGGAGGCAGAAGGAGAAGGAGCTGCCCCGGCCCTGTTCGCTGCGGACCGCGATGCGGGATCCGTGCGCATCCAGGATATGCTTGACGATCGACAGTCCGATGCCTGTGCCGCCGCGCCCGGAGCGGGCTTCATCCGTCTTGTAGAACCGCTCCCAGATGCGCTCCGTCTCCTCCGGCGACATGCCGATTCCTTCATCCCTTACCGTCAGGCAGGCTTGCTCCTCCTGCGCGTCGAGCGTCACATAGACGGTCGACCCTTGCGGCGAGAACGCCATGGCGTTCTGGATCAGATTGACCATCACCTGCTCCAGGCGGTGGGCGTCGCCTACGACTATCACCTTGCCGCTGCCGACGGCAAGCCCGTCGCCGGCTCCCTCGTTTCCCGTCCCGCTCCATGCCCCCTGAGTCTGGCCAGGACCGTCGCCGGCTCCCTCGTCTCCCATCCCGCTCCATGCCCCCGGAGCCGGGCCAGGCTCGGAATCGACCCGCCCCTTGATCTCGTACCGGACTCCGTGATGCCGGAAGGTGGATTCCATCCGCGCCAGCAGCAGCCTCACCGTCTCGGCCAGATCGAACTCCGCGGGCTGCACGTCGAATTGGCCGGACTCGATCTTGGACATGTCGAGCAGATCGTTCACAAGCTTCATCAGCCGGACGGTCTGCTCCTGGGTAATCCGCAAATAGCGGTCCGCCTTCTCCCCCGGAATCGTCCCGTCCAGAATCGCCTCCACATAACCGTGGATGGAAGTCAGCGGAGAGCGGAGATCATGCGAGACGTTGGCGAGGAAGTCGCGCCGGGTCTGCTCCAGCGCGCCGAGGTCTACGGCCATGCGGTTGAGCGAGCCGGCCAGCCGGCCGAGCTCATCGGGGGACGCATCGCGGATCGGCGTATCGAAATCGCCCTTGGCGAAGCGCTCCGCGCCGAGGCTCATGCGGCGGATCCGCGTCGTCATGTAGCGGGAGAACAGCCAGGAGAATACGGCCGATACAGCCAGCGCGACGGCGATGGCCAGCCAGCTCAGATTCTGCCAGCGGCGGAAGTCCCGCTGAAAGCCGGTCGAGAGCGAGACGACATAGCGGTCGATGGAAGGCACGTACTGGGAGCTCACGATCCATTTGCCGGACTCGTTCTCGATCATCTGGGAGCGGAACTGGCCGCTGGAGCCGATATTGGCCTCGCTGATGATGGACTTGATCTCGCTGGCGGGCAGCGGCACGTCTCCGACCTGCATATAGCGGCCGGTGCTGTCGATGACGAGAATGCTCTTCATCTGCGGCGGCACGACGACTTTGAGCGCCGTGCTGACCATGCTCTCGGTCCATCTTTCGGATGCGGCCGTTTCCAGCAGCTTGACCGTCCGCCGCAGCTCCGCCCCTTCCATGCCCTGCTGCCGGTCGAACATGTCGCGCCGGACCAGCTGCGTCGAAACCAGGTTGAAAACGAGGAACGTAACGCCGAGAATCGAGAGAGAAATGATCAGCACTTTGGCGAAGATCGTATTCAGCCCGAGCCTTGCGGCCAGACGGCTCATGACTGGACCTCGAACTTGTAGCCGACGCCGCGCACGGTGGCGATGCGCCAGGACGGATGCTCGCCGATCTTGTCCCGGATGCGCTTGATATGCACGTCGACCGTATTGGAATCGCCGAAGTAATCCATGCCCCAGATCTGCTGCAGCAGCTCCTCGCGGGTGAATACTTTGCCCGGCCGGGAAGCCATGCAATAGAGCAGCTCGACCTCCTTGGGAGCGCTCCCGACATCCTGCCCGCGCACCGTCACGCGGTATTCGTTCACGTCGACGACGAGATCCGGGAACACCGCCTGTTCCTTGTACAAGGTCGGATGCGTCCGCTTCAGGACGGCCCGGATCCGGGCAAGCAGCTCCTTCGGGTCGAACGGCTTGACGAGGTAATCGTCCGCTCCCATGGAAAAGCCCTTCAGCTTGTCGTAGCCGTCCCCTTTGCCGGTCAGGAAAATGATCGGCACCGTGCTGGTCTGCCGGATTTCCTCGCAGACGCTCCAGCCGTCGCGGCCAGGCATCATGATATCCAGGACGACGAGATCGGGGATCTGCTCGTAGAACTTCCTGAGCCCGGCAGCGCCGTCGCCCGCCGTCGCGTACTGAAAGCCGTATCGCTGCAAGTACAGCTCCAGCAGATCGCTGATCAGGGAATCGTCTTCTATGATCAGGATATAAGGCATTTTCATCTGGCTACCTCCGAGAGCGGAATGTGACTGTCTATCCGTTGGTATGGGAATCAATCATGCCGGAGCGCGTCCACCGGCCGCAGCGACGCGGCTTTGTTGGCCGGGAACAGCCCGAACAGAACTCCGACCGCAGCGGAGAACAGAAACGCATAGAGGACGACCTGAAGCTCGATCTGCGTCGCGGTGGCGAAGTAGGCCGTCATGATCAGGCAGGCGCCATAAGCGCAGGCGATGCCGAGAAGCCCTCCGAGGCTGCTGATGGTCACCGCTTCGACGAGAAACTGGAACAGCACGTCGCGCCGCTTGGCGCCGAGAGACTTGCGGATGCCGATCTCCCTCGTCCGCTCGGTGACGGATACGAGCATGATGTTCATGATGCCGATGCCGCCGACGACGAGTGAGATGCAGGCGACTCCCGCCATCATCGTGGACATCGTCTTCGACACGGAGGTGACCGTCTCCTTCAAATCCTCCTGGTTCGTCACGCGGTAGGCGTTCGTATTGCCGCGGAAGATCTCGGTCAGCTTCGTCTCCAGCTGCGCGGTCACGGCGCTCATCTGATCCACCGTGGCGACCTTGAGGGAGACGGTGCGGACGCCGGCGGACTGGAACATGCGCTGCGCCGTCGTAATCGGAATGATGATCTTCTCGTCGTTGGAGCCCGTCAGGGAAGTGCCCTTGGGCTCGAGCAAGCCTACGACCTTGTATTTCACGCCGTTGAGCAGGATCGTCTCGCCGACCGGGCTGACTCCCGCTCCGAACAGCTCCTCCGAGGTGTCGACCCCGAGCACGGCGACCTTGTTGTACGCCGTCAGATCGATAGGGGCAATGAAGCGCCCGCTTTGGGGATGGAAGCTCTGCACATCTTCATAATCGGGAGTGACGCCCTCGACGGTCACCGCGGACTCGGTCTGCTTGCTTCCGTAGCGGGCCGTCACGCTGCCGCTGACGGTCGGAGACAAGCCTTCGATGCCGCCGACGCCGTCGCCGAGCGTCTCGGCTTGCGGCAAGGAGAGGGTCGTGTCGCTTCCCCTTCCGGTAATGTTGACCGACAGCATGTTGGTGCCGAGCCCCTTGAGCTGGCTGCTCACCTCGTTCGCCGAGCCCTGGCCCATCGCCACGAGCGCGATGACCGTCGCGACGCCGATCAAAATGCCGAGCATGGAGAGCACGGTGCGCAGCTTGTTAGCCAGTATGCTCTTCCAGGCCATGCGAATTCCTTGCGAAAGCTTCACGTCCGCCCCCCCTTTCCTCGCTCAGCAGTCCGTCCTTCATGAATACGGTCCGCTTCGCCCTGGCAGCCACATCGAGATCATGCGTGATGAGGACGATCGTATGGCCCTGGGAGTTGAGCTGCTCCATGAGGCCGAGCACATCCGCTCCCGTCTTCGTATCCAGCGCTCCCGTAGGCTCGTCGGCAAGCAGGATCGGCGGCTCGCCAGCGAGCGCGCGGGCGATCGCGACCCGCTGCATCTGGCCTCCGGACAGCTGGTTCGGCCGGTGATGCATCCGGTCCTGCAGGCCGACCTTGGCCAGCGCCGTCTCCGCAGCCGCCTTTCTCTCCTTCGCGGCGAGCCCGCGATAGACGAGCGGCAGCTCGACGTTCTCGAACGCGCTGAGGCGCGGGAGGAGATGGAAGCTTTGGAAGATGAAGCCGATCTTGCGGTTGCGCACCTCCGCCAGCCGGTTGTCCGACAAACCCTTCACCTCGATGCCGTCCAGCCTGTAGCTGCCGGAGGTCGGCGTGTCGAGGCATCCGATCATGTTCATGAGCGTGGACTTGCCGGAGCCGGACGGGCCGATGATGGCGACGAAGTCTCCGCGGGGAATATGCAGATTCACTCCATTCAGGATCTGCACTTCCTCTCCGGCCATCCGGTAGGATTTCCGGACGTCGCGGATGGACAGGAGCGCCTCTTCATGCCGTTCGGCCGAAGCGGCATCGGCTCTGGTGCCATCGCCTATCCGCTCCTCCAAGGCTCCGTCTCCGGCCTTCCGTTTGTCCCTCTTCATCGGGTTCCCCCTCCTCCGGTACGGGTCGAGCCGGCTCCGCCCATATTGCCGCCGAAGCCGCCCGTACCCATTCCGCCTCCGAAGCCGCCCGCTCCCATTCCGCCGAACTCGCGGGCTCGGGTCGTGCCGCTCTGGCCGGTGGATCCTCCGACGGTGCCGGTCGGCAGCGCGATCAGCACCGTATCGCCTGCGGACAGTCCCGACTTGATCTGCACGTACGTGTCATTGGCAAGCCCGGTCGTCACTTCCTTGAGCTGGCCGCCCAGCGTCATCCGGCTCATCCGGGATTCGGAGCCGGCTCCCGCTCCTGCAGCCCCTGCTCCCGCGCCGGCTCCTGCAGCAGCTCCAGCTCCTGCTCCGGCTTTGGCGCCTGTTCCCGACCGGCTGCCCTGCCCGGAGGCGCCTTCCGTTGCCCATTGGCCGCCGGAGCCGTTCCTTCCGCCTGTCCAGGACTGGCCGGCTCCGCCTTGACGGTTGTTGCCGGACTGGCCGCCCGGAACGTTCCCGGCTCCTTGGCCGCCTTCGGTGCCGGTTCCGATCGCCAATGCCCCTTCCGTTCCTTGAGGCACCCGCACATAGGATTTTCCTCCGAAGGTCACCACCGCATCGACCGGAACCAGGACGGCATTTTCAGCCGATTCCGTCACGATCTCGGCCGAGCCGGACATTCCGGCCAGCACGCCGGCCGCCTCCGCCATGGACAGCGTGACCGGATACGTAGCGACTCCGTTGCTGCTCACGCCTTCTTTGGCAATGGAAGTGATTTTGCCCGTGAAGGTTTTATCGGTCAGGGCATTAAGCGTAATTTCGGCCGTCTGCCCGATCTTCAGCTTAGGAACGTCAAGCTCGTCCGCGTTCACCGCAAAAGTCAGCTGCGAGTAGTCCGTAATGACAGCCGCATCTGCGCCGGCATTCGTGTTGTCCCCGACCGTAAGCGATACGGTCGTGACGGTTCCGCCGATCGGCGCCTTGATATCATGGTTCTCGGCGTCCGCTTTCTGCAGATCGGCAATCTCGTTCTCCGTCTGCTGCAGGCTCAGCCTGGCCGAGTCGAGATCGAGCTTCGTCTGCGCCTGCTTCGATACGTCGCTTTCGCTCCAGTACTGCTCCTTCAGGTTCTGGATCTGCAGCTCCTGCTTCTGCTTGTCCAGCTGCTTCTGCCGGATCTGCAGCGAATTGTCGACCGTCTCGAACTGAGCCAGCACCTGTCCTTTCTTCACGACGTCGCCGGCGGAGACCAGCACTTTGCTGACTGTCCCCTGATAGCCGGCTTTCACGGTCGCCGTAGCGGCCGCGGCTACCGTTCCCGTCCCCGACACCTTCACTTCCAGATTTCCCTGCGAAGCCTGCACGCTCCGGGCTTCCGCAGCGGATGCCGTGCCTTCGATTCCCTTCGACTGCAGGAAATAGTATACCGCTCCGCCGCCGGCAATGACCATGAATCCCAATATGAGCAGCCACTTTCTCATTGTTTCCCTCGCCTCTCCTCCGGATCATTTTCCATCCGAATCGTAGCATTCCAGAATGAACCCAGAATGAACGTCTTCCCTGAGCAGGCAAGGGATCGATCCCCCAAGGATCGCCGCAAATAAAAAAAGAGCCCCGATAGCCGGCGCTCCACTCCCTTTCTCTATGCGGGACGGCTGCTGAGGCAAGCCCTCCCGATGCTGCCGATTGAATCTCAGGCCATGGACGCCTCGACGTCCTCGACCTTGACCTGCCGCTTGCTGCTGTAGCTGTCCTCGTCCTCGGACGCGGCGGCAGCCGCCACCTGGACCTCTTCGACTTCGCGCTCCGCGGTCTTGCGGATGGAAGCGAGCACGACCGGCTCCAGCACTTCCTCGGCGGCTTCTTCCTCCGACGTCCGGTAGATGTCGGCGCCCAAAGCGGCTAGCTTGCCCGCGATGTCTACATAACCGCGGTCGACATGATGCAATCCGCCCACTTCGGTCTCTCCGTCGGCTACGAGGCCGGCACAGATCAGCGCAGCTCCGGCTCGAAGGTCCGTCGCCGTCACTTTGGCGCCCGACAGCGGCACTCCGCCCGTGATGATGGCCGTACGGCCGTCCACCTTGATGCTGGCGTTCATCTTGCGGAATTCCTCCACGTGCATGAAACGGTTCTCGAACACCGTCTCGGTCACGACGGAAGTTCCTTCCGTGACAAGCAGCAGAGCCATCATCTGGGACTGCACATCGGTCGGGAAGCCCGGGTGAGGCAGCGTCTTGATGTCGGCGCCCTTCAGCGGACGATCCGCAATGACGCGAATGCCGTTGTCCTCTTCGATGATTTGGACGCCCATCTCCTGCAGCTTGGCGATTACGGGTCCGAGATGGTCGCCGATGGCGCCTTCTACGAATACGTTGCCTCCGGTGATCGCGCCGGCGATGAGGAATGTGCCCGCTTCGATCCGATCGGGAATGACCGTATGCCGGGCGCCGGTCAGCTTCTCGACGCCTTCGATCCGGATGACTCCCGTACCGGCTCCGCGGATGCGGGCTCCCATGGCGTTGAGATAGTTCGCGAGATCGACGATCTCGGGCTCTTTGGCCGCGTTCTCAAGTGTAGTCGTTCCTTCGGCGAGCGCTGCGGCCGCGATGATGTTCTCCGTCGCGCCTACGCTGGCGACGTCCAGGTAGATCTTCGCGCCCTTGAGCCTGCCCGGGGCAACGGCTTCGATAAAGCCTTGGCCCATCGTGATCTCGGCGCCCATCGCCTCGAATCCCTTGAGGTGCTGCTCGATCGGGCGGGTGCCGATGGCGCAGCCCCCTGGAAGGGAGATGCGTACACGGCCCAGACGGGCAAGCAGCGGCCCCATGACTTGGATCGATGCCCGCATTTTGCTGACCCATTCGTAAGGAGCCTCGTAGGAGGTCAGGTTCTCCGCCGAGATCGTCATGGTTTCGCCGGAGAGGTCAAGCTTGGCTCCGAGCGTCTCCAGCAGCTGGCGAATGATCAGGACGTCATCAAGGAGGGGAACGTCGTTAATGACGCTTTCTCCTTCCGTTGCGAGTAGCGAAGCGGCCAGAATGGGAAGAACGGCGTTTTTCGCCCCGTGCACACGCACGGTTCCTTCCAGTCTGCGGCCTCCGCGAACGACAATTTTACTCATAATTCCGTTCCCTCCGGACGCTGCAATTTCTTTTGCGCATATCATGTATTTGGTAAGGATCATATCTGACGGCAACGAGTGTCTGGCATTGGATGGCTTGAAAGGGTTGAAAGGTCAAAAAAGGTGAAAAAGGCAGGAATAAGCCAGATTACCACAGACCATATTAACACTCGTCTACAGAAATCGACAAGCGTTATTTTTATCCCGAATATTCGTCAAAATAAGGGGACTTTAGCCCGGGTCTCTTTCCTCGTGCATGATCGCTCAAAGGATATCATTCGCAGCATGTCTCCGGATTGGTTCCGTCTTATGCGTTATTGTCTGCAAATGTCCGATTCGTTATTCGACGGATAGCTTAGAGCAGCTTCAGCATGGATGTCCAAGACCAGTAATCCAGGATGAAGCGGGCGAACGAGTGCCCGATCACAACGGCAAGAACCGCAATGAAAACGCGGGCTCTCGGGCTTCTCGGCTGCTTGAACCAAGTGTCCAGCTTGAGCTCTTGCAGCAGGTACCAGGCAAGCAAGATGCTTCCGATCGTCACGGCGATGGAGAACAGTCCGTTCCATCCAAGCGACGACCATACTTGATTACTGTTCATTAATAACCCCGTTCCTTTGCCCGTAAACGGCAATAAATTCCTCGGCTCAATTCTATCGGCATAGCAATGTGACTTTCGCCATTTTTCGCCTTTATGCGACGGAAGCAGCCCTAATCGATCGTTCGGGAAAGGAAATCGGCGCAATGCATCTCCTATATCCATCGGAACTTGAGCGCTCCATTAAAAGTCTCATGCTCTTCCGTGTATGTATTCACGGCTTTCCTCTTTTGCCGCCGGAAGCGGCATGCTCAGCCGCCGCGCGTCACCTTGAGCGTATAGTAGCCTGTTGCCGGCGCCGCAGCGTCTTCCCCCGCATCCCATACCTTGATTTCGTAGGTGCCTGGGGTGACCGGTATAAGCGGACTTGTTTCCGCTACGCCTTCCCCGTTGCTGTCCACAGCCAGAGCTTCTCCTCCGGCCCTGCGGTAGGAGAAGGCCGGATCCATCCGCATCGTGCCTGCCTCCACCTGCAGCCGCATCGTGCCTTTCTTGGCGACCCGGATCGAATACCAGTCCACATCCGCCGCTTGATGGAAGGTTCCTTGAAATTCGAGGGAACGGTCGGCCAAAGGATAGGCTTTGCCAGCCGTATCATTGCTCTCCCCCTTGTCGGGCAGCATGCGCAGGCGCGTCGAAAGCAGATAAGGCACCTGCTTCGCACCGCTTCCGGGCTCGAGCCGCAGCATCAGCCGGTTCGTTCCTTTTCTGACGTGCCATTCAAGCTTATGGTTGCGGAGCTTCAGCGGCATTTTCTTGACACTCCCCGCTTCCTCCAGCTCGATCCGGACGGCGGACGCGCCGGCGCCGGGAGAAGTGAGCTGGGTATAGTCCAGGCTGACGATGCCGTCGTACGGGCATTCCAGTCGGTACCAATCCCGATCCCCGGTTCCGGAAAGCTGTCCCGACAGCTGCTTGCCCAGAGGGAGCGCCGCGGCTGTCTTGGCCGAGTCGTCCGGTTCATGCGGATCAGCCTTGTAGCGGTCTGCAAGAGCGGAATCGATTCTCAGAAGGCCGTAGCCGGCTCCATAGTCGAATCCCTTTGCTCCCTCGTCTTTGGCCGTCTGCCGCAGCATGGAGCGGATTTGATAAGGCTTGAGAGACGGGTATTTCGCCCATAACAGCGCTGCTGCGGCCGCAGCCTGGGGAGCAGCCATGGAGGTGCCCTCCACGTAATGGTATCCGCCGCCCGCAGCGGTCGTATACACCTTCCACGGAGCAGCGATGTCCAGCTCCGGCCCCTGGTTGGAGCGCGAGTCCGGAAGTCCGTCGGGGCCGACTCCTCCTACGGCCAGCACAGTCGGATAAGCAGCCGGATACTTCACGGCGGCGCGGCTGCCGAAGCGGCGGCCGTCATTGCCTGCGGCGGCAACAAGAAGCACGCCCTTCTGTTCGGCCAGGGCGGCGATATCCCTCATGTATGGCGAGGAATGGTAGAGACCTACGGACAAGACAACGATGCGCGCTCCTTCCGAAATGGCCTTGCGGATGCCTTCGCCAAGCTGGCGTTCGTCGCCATAGCCGTTGCGGTCGAGAGCCTTGATCGGAAGAATGCGGGCTTTCCAGATGACTCCCGCCACTCCCTTGCCGTTGTTGCCCGCTGCCGCAACGACGCCCGCGACGCTCGTGCCGTGGCCGTTGTCGTCCCGCGGAGGCTCATCCGGCTTCAGCAGATTGATGCCCGGAAGCAGATTGGGCTGAAGATCGGGATGATCCAGATCAACGCCTGTGTCTACGACCGCGATTGTAATGGAGGTCTGCTCCGTGACCAGCTTCCAGGCTTTTTGGGCTCCGATCTGATGGAGGAAAGCTTGCTTCGCCAAGCCGGGATCGTTCGCCTTGGGGGCAGCCGGACCTTCTTGCTGGATCCGGGCCTCGTCGTCCGGCTTCGCCGCCATGCCGCTTGCGCTGCCGGGCGGCATGGACGGGGCTGCCGCCAGGGTGACGGCCGCAAGAAGAGCCGCGGCATGGCCGCATCTAAGCGCGCGGCTATGGGCGGCGTGAGCTTGAATCCTTGCTTTCATAAGCCTCAAATCCTTTGCTCGTATCTATCCTATGACGCCCGCGCGCATCTATCCCTGCTTTTCCGCCGTTGATCGAGGAAGCAGCGCGAAGCGCATATGTGATGAAGGAATTCACTCGCTTAACCATTCTATCAATAATTCGGGCCGCAAGGCGCTATTCCTGTAGCGTTCACAAAATGGATACAACAACAGGCCCTCCGGAAATCCGAAGGGCCTATTTGCACTTGCTATTATCCCGGAAGGCGCTTGCGGCTACGCCAAAAACTTCTCCAGCATCCAGCGGTGCTGGTCCAGCTGCTCCACCATGCCGGTCAGAATATCGCTCGTCGCCGCATCGTCTTCTTCTTCGGCCGTCTCGGCAGCTACCTTCATGTCCTCGGCAAGGGTATTGAAGTCGTCGATCAGATTCCGCACCATCGTTTCGGCATCTTCTTTTTCCGTCGCCTCCTTGATGGAAGACAGATCCAGCATGCCCTTCATGGTGGATACCGGCTTGCCGCCGATTCCGATCAGGCGCTCCGCCGCTTCGTCGAACATAAGGGTAACGGCATTATAGAACTCCTCGAACTTGACGTGGAGAGTATAGAAATTAGGACCGGTCACATTCCAGTGGAAGGAATGGAGCTTCATGTACAGCACGCCCATCGAAGCTACTTGACGGTTCAGCGCATCCTGCGTCTTCGTATTCTTTGCCGCTTTGCCGCGGCTGGCGGTTTGAGTTGCCATTTTTTACATTCCCCTTCCGAATATTCATTTCCCTGCAATCAGGCTTCATGTCTTCTCATTACCCCATCCGGGCCGGGACAAACAGGCACGCCTGAAATCAGCTTGCGCAGCATTTCTGTTCCTTATCCGGCCGGACGCTTTTTTGAGCCAGGGGCATGTCATCCGCACACGTCCGTCCAAGCCTGGAGGCATAAGGTAGGGGGAGAGGTGATCAAGCAGGATGCCAACAATAAAGAAATACATCAAAACCTATAATTCCCGCACCCTTTGGGGAAAACTTCGAGTGAGCCGGATGCTGCGCAGGGATCCGGCTACGGCGCACTTTGTTCCACGGACGGCCGATTTTTCCCGCAAGCAGCTGAAGAAAATGGCTTCGCGCTTTGAAATTCTGTATATCAAGCCGAATATCGGCTCTCTCGGCATCGGAATCCATAAGCTTCGCCGCCGCAAGGGGGGCGGATATCAGCTCACCTCCGTGATTTCCCGCAAACAGATTTCCCGCGCGTTCGGAAATCTCGATCAGGTGTACGAACATATCCGGAAAACCCGGAAATTCGGAAAGCTGATTATCCAGCGCGGCATTCCGCTCGACCGAATCGAAGGGAAGCCATACGATATCCGCGCCATGGTGCAGCGCAAGCCCAATGGACCCTGGACCTGCACGGCTTTGATAGCTAAAGTGGCGCTGCCCAATCGCATCGTGACAAACGCCCATCAGGGCGCCAAGCTTTACCAGCTGTCCAGGCTGTGGAAAATGCAAGGAATGCGAGCCGCCCCTGCCCTCGCCAACAATGAGTTCATCGAAGAGTCGGCGCTGAAGATATCCAAGTCGCTGTCCCGCCGTTACGGCGGCATGCGCGAGATGGGAATCGACTTCGCGATCGACCGGAGCAAAAGGCTGTGGGTGCTGGAGGTCAATACGAACCATCCCCAGTACGGGGCGTTCAAAAAAATCGACCGGGCCGCCTACAACCGGGTCAAAAGCTTTGCCCGCAGCTATGGACGCAAGGACGATTGAATCCACCGCTGGCCGTCTCGGTCGGCGCCTTCCCGACGGTCGTTCCGCATGCTTCATTTTACGGCGTTTGCTGTAAATAAAGATCAGAAGAACCTCCAGGAATCAACTGCAATCAGGCGGCTGTTGTCAGACTCGGCGATCTGCGGCGCGTCCTGCAGCCGGTCGCAGATGTCCCCCGGCCGTACATTTCAATTCGTACCAGGAAAGGTGGAGATGGTCCATGTCGGATGCCATGAATGTCAGCCGGCTGCTGGAGCTGCTGGAAGCCCGCAAGGGCGAGGATGTCGATATCGTCAAGCAGGAAGACGGAGATTGGGATAAGGTCCGCATGACGTTCAGCGGAGCGGAGCTGCTGCATAATCCTTCTCCGGATGATTATGTGTCGGGAACGATCCTGCTGCTGCACGGTTCGGCCAGCATCGTCACCGACAAGGGCCGTGAGCCCGTGCCTGGCGACTCCTATGAAATTCCGCTCCAAGCGGATGACTCCCTCATCGAACAGGACGGAGAGATCCGGGTGCAGACGAAGCGGGCGACCTATTCCATCCAGCCGTCCGTTTCAGCCGGCTGAACCAAAAAAAAGCTTTGGGCCTGCTCGCGGCCCAAAGCTTTTTTGGTTCAAATTGGCTTCGCCCGCTGTGCC
Organism: Paenibacillus sp. P22; assembly: GCF_000469945.2. NCBI lineage: Bacteria > Bacillati > Bacillota > Bacilli > Caryophanales > Paenibacillaceae > Paenibacillus > Paenibacillus sp. P22. The sequence goes on from NZ_CBRA020000058.1 coordinate 12,954, forward strand.
TTCCAATCCCGCAGCCCGCCCCAGCGGGTCTCGTAAGCGCGGCATGCTCAGGAGAGCGGCAGTAACGGCAAGTACGCCCGCGGTAGAAGCACCTCCGTCATAATCGACCCGCTTGGGCCAAACCAGTCTGCTGTTACAACCAAAGGTTCGTTACATGCAAAAGGTGACGGTCCATTTAGCGGCCCCGCCGGCCGAACAAGCTTCTCAGCAAGCCTTGCGGCCTTCCTCCCGAAGCCGCTGCCGCCGGCCGCTGCTCCGCCCCAAGCAGGTCGTCTCCCGCGAGGAGGCTGACCGCATTTTGCATGAAATAAGCTTTGTAGTCTTCCCCGAGCCGTTCGGCGATGGCGGCATAGGCGGCCGCCAAGCGGAATCCGCGGCGCTCCGCATGATGCGCATCGGAGGAGACAAGATGGACGAGACCGGAACGCATCATCGACCAGGAAGCTTTCTCGATCGATCTTCCGTACAGACCCAGCAGCGAATGCGTCGTCACTTGTCCCCAAGCCCCGAGCGAGATGAGCTCTTCCAGAAGAGCGGGCTCGCGCATGGCCTGCTCGTTGCGTTCAGGATGGGCTATGACAGGCCGCACCCCTTGAAGCGTCAGCTCATAGACCAGCTCGGCCATTCCGGAAGGTATCTCCGCGGTCGGCATTTCAAGCAGCATATAAGGGGTATCCGCAAGCGTCAGCAGCTCCCTCTTCTCCCAATTGTCGAGCAGCTCCGCATGGACCCGGATTTCTTGGCCCGGATGCAAAGCAATCGGAATGCCGTGCTGCTGCAGCAGCTCTCCGGTCCGCCGCGTCAGCTCCCGCACGTCGGCTGCCGCATTCCAGTAAGCTCCGTTGGCGTGATGAGGGGTAGCGACGATATCGGTGATGCCTTCAAGCTGCGCAGCTCTCGCCAAGGCGAGCATTTGCTCCTCGTTCCTGGCTCCGTCGTCGATGCCGGGAAGGATGTGGGTATGGATATCAATCATTCCTTGAGCACTCTCCCCGTTGTCATGGATGTAAGGATGTAGGGATTCGTATTGACTTGCTAGGACGTATTGAATGCGATGGCTTTATAGACGGCAACGACTTATTGACTGCGATGGCTTTATAGTCTGCAACGACTTATTGCCAGCATTCAATATCTGCAATGGCAGTCCGATAGCGGCGAATTTAACGTTCTAGCCAAACGAGCCTAGGGATCGCTGTAACCGTATAGGTCTCTTCATTTTCGAGAAATGCCGTTGGTTCTAGGGCTCAAAGGCTATTGGTGAACTCCGTCATTGCATGAGATGAAGCTGCTCCTCATGACATTATCATACTTGATTACAGAGACGATCGTCATCCACCCTTGGCTTCATTGTCATCGGACTTTCGGTCAAACATCCCCTGCCGCAGTCCTTAACTCTCTTTATCTCCATTGGCATTATGCTTAAGAAAGCTGAATATCCCGGTCCACATGCCGGTCAGGATGAACAATCTGCCCAAGAAAGAAGTGGATTCGGATTCCGAAAAACCCGTCCCCATCAGAACCCCCGCCGCCCGCGACAAGCAGGAAGCAAAAGAGCAGACTGTCCCTTATGGACCTCTTTGAATCGAGGCCGTGAATCCGTGCCGTCAATAAAGCTGCCGCCAACATGCTCATAATAAAAAGTGTCCCTACCCTCATTTCCCTGTCCTCCCCAGGCGATTTCGCCGGTACAGCCGGATACGATTGAGATCCCAGTATATTCCATTATAAGAGAATAAAAAAGCCCCTCCTCCGTTATCGTCAGATAACAGGGGAGGGGCTTTGATGACGGAATCAACCTCTGGTGTTCAGACGGTTGAGCGCACGTTGAAGCGCAAGCTCCGCACGATGATAATCGACGGTTTCCTTGTTGCGGTTGCGAATGCGCTCTTCAGCGCGCTTCTTGGCCAGCTCTGCGCGGTCCACATCGATTTCGCCCGGAAGCTCGGCGCTTTCGGCCAGAATGACGACTTTCTCGTGACGAACTTCGGCAAAGCCTCCGCTCACCGCGATGTTTTCATAATTGCTGCCGATTTTCGCCGTAACGGCGGATATCTTCAGAGGCGTAACCGTAGGAACGTGATTAGGCAGAATGCCCATCTCGCCCTCTACTCCGCGGATGATGACCATGTTCACATCCTTGGAATATACGGTACGCTCCGGCGTAACGATTTCAAGCAGTAAGGTGCTCATACGATAACCTCCATCCGCCGAGGATTAAACCTCTTGAGCGAGCTTCTTCGCTTTGGCAACGGCGTCTTCAATCGTTCCGACGTTATGGAACGCTGGTTCCGGAAGATCATCATGCTTGCCTTCAAGAATTTCCTTGAAGCCCCGGACCGTATCCTTGATTCGTACGGACAGGCCAGGCATGCCGTTGAACGCTGCTGCAACGTGAAGAGGCTGCGACAGGAACAGCTGGACGCGGCGTGCGCGAAGCACGACAAGCTTGTCTTCCTCGGACAGTTCGTCCATGCCGAGAATCGCGATGATATCGAGCAGCTCTTTGTAGCGCTGAAGAAGCTTTTTCACGCTTTGAGCCACTTGATAGTGCTCTTCGCCGACGATTTCCGGAGTCAGGACGCGCGAGGACGAAGCCAGCGGGTCGACAGCCGGGAAGATACCCATAGCGGCGATGTTACGCTCCAGGTTGGTCGTGGAATCCAAGTGGGCAAACGCCGTGGCAGGGGCCGGGTCGGTGTAGTCATCGGCTGGAACGTAGATCGCCTGAATCGACGTAACCGAGCCGTTCTTGGTGGAAGTGATGCGCTCCTGGAGCTGGCCCATCTCGGTTGCCAGCGTCGGCTGGTAACCTACCGCGGACGGCATGCGGCCGAGCAGCGCGGATACTTCGGAGCCCGCTTGGGTGAAGCGGAAGATGTTGTCGACGAACAGGAGCACGTCGCGGTTTTCTTGATCGCGGAAGTATTCCGCCATCGTCAGACCGGTCAGGGCTACGCGAAGACGCGCGCCTGGAGGCTCGTTCATCTGGCCGAATACCATGGCCGTTTTCTCGATAACGCCGGATTCGCTCATCTCGTGATAAAGGTCGTTGCCTTCACGAGTACGCTCGCCTACGCCGGCAAATACGGAAATACCGCCGTGCTCGGAAGCGATGTTGTGGATAAGCTCCTGCATCGTTACCGTTTTGCCTACGCCGGCGCCGCCGAACAAGCCGACTTTGCCGCCCTTGGCGTACGGAGCCATCAGGTCGATGACCTTGATGCCGGTTTCCAGAATTTCCTGCTGCGTGGACAGATCCTCGAATACCGGAGCTTGACGGTGGATCGGCAGCGTGATGCTGCGGTCTACGTCCCCGTTGTTGTCGATTGGATCGCCGACAACGCTGAATACGCGGCCGAGCGTGGCCGGTCCGACCGGCACGGTGATTGGCGCGCCGGTATCAACAGCGGCCGTACCGCGCACGAGGCCGTCCGTGGAGGACATCGCGACGCAGCGAACTGTGTTGTTTCCGAGGTGGGTAGCCACTTCGAGAGTCAGCTTCACGTCTTTTTCGGAAGAGTTCTGGGCCTTTTGTTCAATCTTAATTGCGTTCAGGATTTCTGGGAGATGGCCGTTGTCGAATTCAACGTCGACAACCGGTCCCAGTACCTGGACAACGCGACCGTTGCTCATGGGGGTCCCTCCTGTAGTAAAGATAGTTGCACGTGCATCTATGAAGCAGGCCGCAGCCTGCTCTTCTGCGTGTGATTATTGCTGGGCGCTTGCTCCGCCGACGATTTCCGCGATTTCTTGGGTGATCGCAGCCTGACGCGCGCGGTTGTAAGAGAGCGTAAGCTCGCCGATGAGCTTCGTCGCATTCTTCGTCGCATTGCCCATTGCCGTCATCCGGGCGCCGAATTCGCTCGCCTTGGCCGACGCGGCTGACCGCGGCTTCGACATGATCATCGCCGCCGGCGGAGACGGCACGCTCTACGAGGTCATCAACGGCCTCGGCGAGAAGGAGAACCGCCCGCCGCTCGGCATTCTGCCGGTCGGCACGACCAACGACTTCGCCCGGGCGCTCGGCATTCCGCGCAACCTGGAATATGCGTGCGAGCTCATCACACGCCAATATACCCGTCCCATCGACGTCGGCCGCGCGGGCAAGAAGTACTTCATCAATATCGCCGGCGGCGGCTCCATGACGGAGCTCACCTACGAGGTGCCGAGCAAGCTCAAGACGCTGATCGGGCAGCTGGCCTATTATATGAAGGGCCTGGAGAAGATGACGCGCCTGCGCGCCACCGAGGTGTTCATCCAGGCGGAGGGCATCCCGGACATCCATGAGGAGATCATGCTGTTCCTCATCTGCAACAGCAACTCGGTCGGCGGCTTCGAGAAGCTGGCTCCCGACGCGAGGCTGGACGACGGCCTGTTCGAGGTCGTCGTGCTCAAGAAATGCAACCTGGCGGAGTTCATCCGCATCGTCACGCTCGCCCTGCGCGGCGAGCATTTCAACGACCCGCATCTGATCCACTTCAAGACGCCTCGCATGCAGATCACGACGCCGGACTATGTCCAGCTCAATCTCGACGGCGAGTACGGCGGCACGCTGCCCTGCATGTTCACGATGCTTCCTTCGCATCTGAATATCTTTGTGGATCAGGATGGGAAGGCGAGTTACTAGGTAGTTGTGGACGCTGAAAGCTTCAGAGCAGCCTCCGAAGCCGGAAGGTCATTCGGGAAGCCGGAAGGTCATTCGAAATGCCGCAAGGTCGTTCCGATCGCTGTTGAAGCCCGAATTTCTGGATTCGATTCCCCCTTGCACTTCGGTGGCCGATGTCGCCACAAGTCCATGAAAAGAGCGCCAGACATCATGATGTCTGGCGCTCTTTGCTTGCTGCTGCTTTGCTTTCAGCAGGTTCAGGATTAGGATCACCGCTTCGGCTCGCCAGTAGACCGGCCATGAGGAACGCTCTATGGTCAGCAAACCTCTAGAAGGGCTTGGAGACTTCTGCCACGGAGCGAAAGAGGCGGAAATATGGTATTCTTGACAGACGGACAAGGCCGCGAGCGGAACCGTTCGTTCCGCGACATAAGAGGCATCAAGCCTCATATCGGAGCTTTTAGACTACGAAGAGAACGGATGAAACGAAGAGATGAAACCAGCTTTGCCATTCGGCAAAAACGATACGGTCACGCTCGATATCATCGGGCTGACGCATGAAGGCGAAGGGGTCGGCCGAGTGGACGGCTTTACTCTATTCGTCCAGGGAGCGCTGCCGGGCGAGAAAGTCACCGCCAAGGTGCTCAAGACCAAGAAGACCTATGGATATGCCAAGCAGCTGGAGCTGCTCCAGGCAAGCCCGGACCGGGTCGAGGCTCCGTGCCCGATCTACAAGCAGTGCGGCGGCTGCCAGCTGCAGCATATGAGCTACGAAGGACAGCTGGCCTGGAAAAGGCAGCATGTCATCGACAGCCTGGAGCGCATCGGCAAGCTGACCGTGGCCGGCAGCTCGCGGGCAGTTGAAGGCCGCGAGACCGCTCAGTCCGGCGCTGCTGCGGCCTCCGAAGAGCATGGCTCGCGCATAGGCGTGGTCGTCCATCCGACGATCGGGATGGACGAGCCATGGCGCTACCGCAACAAGGCGCAGGTCCCCATCGGCATGGCGATGGCGGACCTGGACGGAGGCGCGGCCGGCAGCCTGATCGGCGGCTTCTACGCCCGCGGCTCGCACCGCATCGTCGACATGGACGCGTGCTTGATCCAGCACGAGAATAATGACGACGCGGTGCGGCAGGTCAAAGCCATCGGCAACCGCGTCGGCATCTCCGCGTACGACGAAGCCACAGGGCGCGGCATCCTCCGCCATGTCGTCGTCCGGACCGGATTCGTCACCGGCGAGATGATGGTCGTACTCGTCACGAATGGCCCGCGCATTCCGCGCCTGGAGGACTGGATCCAGGGCATTCGCGAAGCTCTGCCCGCAGTGACGAGCATCGTGCAGAACATCAACAAGCGGCAGACCAACGTCATCTTCGGCGACGAGACGCGCACCCTTTGGGGCAGCGATGTCATCTACGACGAGCTCGACGGGATCCGCTTCGCCATCTCTGCACGTTCGTTCTATCAGGTCAATCCGGCACAGACGCTCCGGCTCTACCAGTCCGCCGTCGATTATGCCGGCTTGACCGGCAGCGAGAATGTCATCGACGCCTATTGCGGCATCGGGACGATCTCGCTGTTCCTGGCCCGCCGCGCGGGACATGTGTACGGCGTCGAGATCGTGCCGGAGGCGATCGAGGACGCCAAGCGGAACGCTTCATTAAATGGCATTGAAAATGCATCGTTTGAAGCGGGAGCTGCCGAGGTCGTCATTCCGCGCTGGCGCTCGGAAGGCATCAAGCCGGACGTCATCGTCGTCGATCCGCCTCGCAAAGGTTGCGACGAGCAGCTGCTGGATACGATTCTGGAGATGAAGCCGGAGCGGGTTGTATATGTGTCGTGCAATCCTGCAACACTCGCGAGGGATTTGCAGGTGCTGGAGGCCGGAGGATACCGGACGGTGGAGGTTCAGCCGGTGGATATGTTCCCGCATACCGTTCACGTAGAATCGGTCGCTTTGTTGGTGAGGGATGGTACAGAAGGCTGAGAGTGCAATGGTGGAGCGGGTTTTGGGAGTAGTACAGATGAGTTGGAAGTGTGAAACAGAGGCAAGGAAATAAGAGAGTTGACTGATTGTTGACGAAATAAATAGATTAATAGGGAGATCCCTGATTCTTGAATCGAGCGTTTTCAATTATTAGGACAAGGATTCGACTCTCCTCACCTCCATTCTAAAACCCGCTCTTGGAGCGGGTTTTTTCAGTTTCGGATGCTTGTTGCCTAGGGCTGAAGTCAATTGGGCTACAAGTGGCGTAAATCTCGAAGTCAGTGCGCCATGTTACGATGCAAATTAGATAGGGGAATCCCTTATCTCGTTTAGTCAGGGATGGTGGTTCAGATGTCTGGGAACATTACAAATAGTAGGGACATAGTTTAGCCTTATGTTTGACTTCGGAAGAGCCGGTAAACGAATTCGTGAATATACAACAGCGTCAACCGAAAGGGAAGCGAAGAAGATATTAAACTAGTTTAATATAATAACAGAGACATCTTTTAGTTCAGACAATGGATATGACGTTTGCAGTGTTTCAATCCCACTGGATGGATAACTACGTCAAATACAACTGCGAAGAAACGACACATATGGCTACAAGAACATTATCTATACGCATCATCATTCCGAGAATGGGTAGTTTTGAGTTGCTGAAGTTGTAGCCTGTCTATTTAAGATTTGGTGGTGTATACGATATGGAGGACACCTCTTCTTGCTCCAACTCTCACTTATCAAAACAAAGTGGTGTTTTTCTATATTCACAAGAAGTTTATTTAATTCTTGGAAACTCAAGCCTCGCAAAGATTCAAGCCGATTTTCGCTCTGCGAAACTTGAGTAAACAAATTCATAAAACCATTGTGCATTAGAAGGGACATTTTTCTTGCTTAGTTTGAGGATTTGAAGCCCAAGAGTGTGAGACAGTGACCGAGACACATTGCAAGTTTAAGCGGCCAATCGTCGGAAATCAACCAGCGACCATTTTACAATCGAGAGAATCCTTAACAATCAAGGCAAAGTTACGACGAAGGTATAGTGTGGTGGGTAAGTATATCTAATAAAAAGAAATTTTTAACCTCTGAGACTTTGAGTCAGAGGTTTTAGTTCTTTTGACTAGAGAACTGATCACTGATTTCACTTCGTGGTATGATTATTGTTAGTAGTTGTGCTCAAGTAAGAGGATATTATATCGGTGCTCATGCAGTTTCGTGAATAAGAAATCAATAGTAGAACGGGGAAATCATTATGTTCCGAGAAGAGATCTTAATTTCGCCTAATTACAAGATTCGAGACTATACTGAACTAGATTTAAGAATTGACAGTGATCAGGAGACTTGGGATAGGGCAATAGATATTTTTAAAGATCGAATTGAAGGACGGTTCCTACTGCTAATTCAAGAACTATCTGATAAAGCCCGATTTGATTATAAGTCTTTTGAATATAGTTTCAGCTCAATAGCTCTATGTTGTTTACTTATAGAAACCTTATTTCAATTTTATAAGGGACTTAATGAAACAAGAAGAGGGTATGGCTGGCAAGGCATGAATAAAGACGCTTTTAAACATTTTTTTAGAGAAAGTGAATATTTTAGCCCGTATATATCTGACAACGATGCAGATATCTTTTATAAAGACATCCGTTGTGGAATTTTGCATCAAGCACAAACTAAAAGAAACTCACAACTTACTATTCACCAAGATCAAATGGTGCATACTATTGAAAATGGAATCAGAGTTGATATAGGAATTTTTACCGATGCATTAATACAAGAATATGAATTATATGTTAGTAAAATAAAAAATGGTCAAATTAACTCATCAGTAACTTTGAGAGAGAATTTTATAAGAAAGATGAATTATATTACAACAACTGTGTGAGCGAATCTTAATTGTCATTGAAATCGTGTAACATCACATTATGGAGTCGAGCTCCCTGGGATTTTGGCAGGGAGCTGGACATCCTGACTGCGTCGGGCATCAGGAATATGGTGCCGGTATGCGAATTATTGATTTGATTAGCATATTCATTAAGACAAGGAGAAGTAATATGAGATCATTTGGGTTGGTTGAGGATAAAGTCTATGAAGCGGATTTTTTCTTGGAAAAGATAAAAGATTGTATTGACCCAAAAGAATGCAATTACTATTTTAGTGCATTTCTATCAGCAAGTCGAAGCATTACCTTTTCATTACAAGCGTGCATGAGTGATATTAAAGGTTTTAAGGAATGGTATGAGGAGAAGCAAGTAATATTAAAAAGGGATAAAATAGCAAGGAAGTTCGTTGAAATGAGGAATGTTACACAAAAGATTGGAGAACATTTCATTACCTCCGGTAATTATTATACTGATGACAACGGAAACTTAAGAGGTAAATTTTATTTTCAAGATGAAATGAATAGTTATTGTATTGGTGAAAACCCAAGGGAAATAATTCTGAAACGTGTATTATCTGGAGAATTATTCACGCACCAAGAAGAGGATGTTGCTACTCAATGTGATAAAAATTTTATTATGCTTATTGAGATTATCTTTGAAAGTTTTCAGAAGTTTGGGAGCACTATTGACCCTGAAAAGTACTACACTCTAGAGAATTTGGAACTACTGGGATTATCAATTGAAGATATTGAAACAACCCTGGGGTTCCCGAAAGGGTACACTAATGTTGAGGGAATTTCCAATGAAGATAGAATTAAATTTCTTCGCGAAAGTGAGCCTTCGTCGGAAATTGATTATATATTTATGAAATACCTAAATAAAGCTAGGTATAGGGAATAGATGGTTTTGGAAGCACCAAACACCTTATTGCAGGAAAAAGACGAGGGATAGTGTTGGAACCGGGCCAGAATTTCCACGACCTGGGCGAATCTTACAAGCAAACATATTCTAACCCAGGTAGGACTCAAAATACCGTTTATTTAAGACTCGATTACAATGCTCCTTGTGGAACGGTATTAAATGTAAAAAAAATCAATGTGGATACATCCAAACTGTGAAATGAATCGAGCTATAAGTATCAGAGAAGCGGCTCGTTTACAAACCTTCCCTGATGATGTTGTATTTCAAGGTTCTAAAGACTCTCAGTATCAGCGGATTGGGAATGCCGTACCTCCTCTTTTGGGGAGGGCAGTGGCCGAACAGGTGCTGAAGTACTTGGGGATAAGTCCCCAAAATACTCTAAGAAACATAATCTTGCCACAAGAAACTACTGTTACTGTTTAAGCTAAGAGTCCCTGCTCATTTGAGTAGTGGCTCTTTTTATATTGAGAAAATAGGATTTAAGTATTATGAGTATATGTCGAATGTGCAATGAAAAGGTATTTAGATTTTAAAATACCCTCTATCGCTTCAAGTTCTCCCTTCCTCTGTTTAATTTATAGTCACTAAAACTGGGGTAAACACCTATCAATAGCTACATCAAAGAAGAATAAGTAATGCGGGTGATTAATTTACAAAGATGTAAGTGGAAAGAAGGAGAGAAGTGGGGGAACACCGAATAGGAGTATAGAACTAGTGAAGCTGACGAGATAAATACGCATTGCGAAATAATGTAGTTTAAGTACCATATATTTAGTAATCTAGATAACTTGTCTTTTTCTCTTTAATTTGAAAGATTGAAAGAGAGGTATTTATCGATGAGCACAATTAATGATTTTTCTTCCCCTAAATTTGATGAGCATCGAATGGCAGTCGAAAAGTTGCGTAATAAAGGACGTGACTGGGATTTTATTAAATACTACGGCAATCAAGATGAAGAAGGCTTACAAAATAAACTTGAAGTATTACAAGAAGACGGAATGATACCTGACGATTTGAACGCACCTTTGTGGGTAGCTATTGTTGAATTCTTACGTGAGTTATCCGATCGTGAGCAGTTGATTGAAGAGAAAATTGCTAATAATCGCATTTTGAGTCGACGTCAAGATAATGACCTATTTATACCAAGTGGTAATGCAAGTAGTTGGCAATTGTATATGAACAAGTTGAAGGGACAAGACTGGACAAGCGAATCGTTAAGAGATCTTGAGAATACTACCATCAGTATATTGAAGAAGTTGCGATTAGAAGCCGATCTTCCGGTAAAAGGTTTAACTATTGGCCATGTCCAATCTGGTAAGACAGCAAGTATGGCAGCTTTACTGGCAATGGCAGCTGATTGGGAGTTTAATGTATTCATTGTTTTGTCAGGAACAATTGAAAATCTTCGTAAACAAACAGAAGATCGCTTAATGAGTGATTTAAAAACGTCAGGTAATTTATCGTGGGAACGTATGAGTCGGCTTTCACTCAAATCAGGCTCTTCCCACAAGGTAAGCAGTCTCTTATTAAACAAAAGTTCACGTGAACGTTACCTGAATGTGTGTTTGAAACATAGTACGCGCTTGAATGATTTAATTTTATGGCTAAAAGAAGACGGGAAGAAGCTTTCACAAATGCGAATTTTAATTATCGATGATGAGGCCGATCAAGGTGGGATTAATACAAATGATATAAATGATACCTTGGCTGAAAGAACGGCTTTGAATAAAGCGATCGTTGAACTAGTTAAAATTCAGGCAGACGATGGTTCAAAACCACTAAGCTTGAATTACATTAGTTATACAGCTACACCTTACGCAAATTTTTTGAATGAAGCCTCACAAGAATCTCTTTATCCACATGATTTTGTGGCGGTATTAAATCCAGCAAAGGAATATTTCGGTGCAAAGCAAATCTTTGGTTTGGAAAATAGTGAGTATCATCGTGGATTACCAATAATCCGGGAAATAACCAAAGCTGATCGTGACGCGGTAAATAATATTCATAAAGGTAAGGAAGTGGAACTACCGCAAACATTTATAGACGCCATTCATTGGTTTTTAATAGCGACTTCGATTATGCGCTATCGTAAATACAAAAAGCCGATTAGTATGCTAGTTCATACGAGTCAGAAGCAAACACATCACCAAATCTTTGCAGATTTAATTAATAACTATTTCCGTAGTTTATCCAAAAAGGATATTCTTGAAGCATGTCGTGGACTGTATGAACTAGAGCAAAGAAAATTTACAAAAGAAGATTTCGAAATGGAATTCGAAGCTTATCCCAAGTTAGAGGATGTAAAGGATTACCCGTCATTTGAAAAGATTGAAGAGGAATTAAAGCGGCTCATTCGTGATTATCCTTCCCATATCAATGTATTAGAAGACACCAAACGATTGATATATCATGACGGCCTTCACTTATGTATCGATAACTGCTCAAATAATAGGATCACTGAAGATCTGGAACATATCCGATTAGCTTATCCTGACCCTAAGGCCCCCAATTATCCAGCACCGGCCCCAGCATTTATTGTTGTTGGGGGAAGTACACTCTCTCGTGGCTTAACGATTGAAGGTTTGGTCAGCACATATTTCTTTCGTACAACTTCTCAGGCAGATACATTACTCCAAATGGGTCGATTCTTTGGTTACCGCAAAGGATATGAGATGATACCACGTATTTGGCTAACAACCGATACTGAAGCGAAGTTTAAATTTATGGCGACCCTTGAGGAAGAATTACGTGAGGATATTGAAACATATATTTTGGAAGGTATGGATGCAAACGAATATGGACCAAAGATCAAGAATTCACCAAAACTATCTTGGCTGCGTATTACTGCAAAAAATCGCATGCAAAGTGCTGAGGAAGTTGATTTGGACTTTTCTGGGACTTCGAGTCAGACTATTATCTTTGATGATGAAGCGCTTATTCAGAGACAAAATATTGAACTTACTGAACGTTTTTTTGATCGTCTGGGTACGCCAATAGAAACACGCAATAGTCGAGGGATTTATTGGGAAAATATTCCGTTCCAACAAATCAAGGATGATTTTCTTAGTAAGTTCACGTTTAGTAAACAAAGTGAATTCTCTAATTTGGATGCCTTCTTTGAATGGTATCAAAAGAATGAAGTGAAGGCCGGCTATACGGGTTGGAACGTCGTTCTTTCTGGAAGTGGAAAATTAGATGATAAGAACCGCAAGCATTGGACGGTTGGTGGTCGTGGTGTAGGGTTAGTTACACGTAGTCGTCGTGGAACAACAACCGGGAAAAAAATAAATATTGGTGTATTACGTACTCCGTCTGATTTATATGCAGATTTAACGGAAGAAATGTATGACGCTATTCCAGAGGAGTTCAAACAAACGCAAGCCGGAAAAGCAGGGCGTGAAAATATTGATGTTCAATTGGAAGAAATAGACCAAAAACAATTAAAGAAGAGTTTTATCAATGAATTGCGAAAAGCTGCGGGTGTTGGTCTAACGCCACAACTACTTTTATATCGCATTGATAAGGATTCAAAATTTACAAAAGTACAAAGGGAAAACACAAAAGAGGCAGACAGACGATATGATTTAAATGCCTCGGAAGATTTAGTAGGTGTTAGTTTATTTGTGCCGGGTTACCGATCCGGAAAGAATTTAGCAACAAAATTATCAATCCGAATTGAGAATCCAATAGGTGAGCCTGAGATGGAAGATGGAGAAGAGTAATGCAGATAGAGATTGTAGAGTTGGGTAGAATGTCCCAGTCTGGAAATTCACTATTAAAGCTTATTCAAAATAACGATTTGCCAATCTTGGATTTGTTTGTACGTGAAGCTGTGCAAAATAGTCTAGATGCTGGTTTTGGAGTAGAAGGACATAATTCTGTTTATGTGGACATTGGCATTACAGATGTCAATGTCCCGCAGTTTTCCAAGCACTTAGACGGAATAGAAGAATGTTTAAATGAAAAGTTTGGGAGCTTGCCACAAAAAGCG
>NZ_CBRA020000059.1:0-13759 GCF_000469945.2 Paenibacillus sp. P22
GCCGACCTGGGAGCCGTACGAGGGTTCCGGGGACKAATTGGAGGCGCCGATGTGACCGCACCTTTCCGGAGCGGACCATGTCCGTCGGAGCGTGCGGAGCGTTTCCGTCCAGCTCGGCGTCCGGCCGGAGCATGTACGCCTGAGCGCCGCGCTTCCGGAAGGGGAGGACAGCGGCTACACGGCCGCCGTCGTGCAGATGAAGGAGGAAACCGGAGCCGATTCCTATGTGTATTTGCTGGCCGGCGACACGAGAGTCATAGCCCGGACCGATCCTGAAAGCGCATACCAACCCGAGGAGCAGGCTGCCTTCGGCTTCCAGATGGACAAGATTCACCTGTTCGACGAGAGCAGCGGAGTATCGCTGAGGAGAGAGCAGGCATGACGGGAAGCGGCCAAAGATCCTTCCTCCCGAAACGAAGCCGGCAGCCTCTACTCCGGGCGGGCAAGCTCGGCCTGAGGCTGCTGCTCATCGCCGCTGTTGCAAGCGGTATCATCTGGTGGTCTTCCGGCAAAGAAGCGGCGACGTTCTCCCAGACGGTCAGCGCCTCGCAGCTGCTGGGGAATTCTCCGCAGCCCGATGCCGAAGGGAAGCTTCCCTATGCCAGGCTGATGCTCCAGCATCCCGAGGCGGAGGCGGAAGCGGCCTCCTCGCCGACCATCTCGATCGATCCGCTCCAGTACACGGAATCGGCTCCGGAGGCGAAGCTGGCGGAGACGGATGGTCCCGACGGTCCCGCGCTGAGCTGGAACAGCGACTCCGGCTGGGTGGAATGGTCGTTCGAAGCTCCGCGCGCAGGCTGGTACGAGCTGCATCTGGACTACAAGCCGCTGCCCGGCGGCCGCACATCCGTCATCCGGGGCGTGCAGCTCGACGGCGCCTACCCGTTCGCCGAGTCGGAGACGATCGAGCTGCAGCGGCTGTGGAAGGATGCCAAGTACCCGTATGAACGCAACGAGCTCGGCATGCAGGTGCGCCCCCGGCAGACGGAGATATCGGAATGGTCCGTCAAGGCGGCGAGCGACTTCTCGGCCTCGTCCAGGCCGCTGCTGTACCGGCTGGAGCAGGGCGGCCACACGCTGAGGCTGGTCGGAGAGCGGGAGCCGGTCGCGCTTAAGAAGCTTTCTTTCGAGCCGCAGCGCGTCCTTCCCGCCTACGAGGAGTATGTCTCCTCGCAGCCGGCGGATCAGGCCGGGAATCAGCCGGCGTGGTACGAAATCACGGAAGCCGAGGCGTTCGACCGCAAGTCGAGCATCTCCATCCAGACGGACCACTGGGCCGAGCCGAACATATCGCCCGATCCCAAAGGGCATCTCACCTACAACGTGCTCGGGGGCAACCGCTGGCGGCTGCCGGGAGAATGGGTGGAATGGAGGACGGAGGTTCCGGAGGACGGCTGGTACGTCCTGGATCTGAAGAACTTCCAGAACTACCGCGCCGGCTTCAAGGCCTACCGCACGATCCAGATCGACGGCGAGGTTCCGTTCCGCGAATGGCTGCATTACGGGCTCGGCTACCACAAGGAATTCGAGATCGCCCCGGCGGCGGACGGCGAGGGCAATCCCTACCGGATCTACTTGAAGAAAGGCGGGCACAAAATCACGATGACGGCGGATTCGTCGCCTCTCCAGCCGGTGTCGCTCGCGCTCAAGGAGACGCTCGGCCAGATTTCGGACTTCGACCGGCATATCCGGCTGATTACGGGCAACTACAGCAAAAACGCCTCGGATGCGAACATCGACTCCCAGCGCACCTGGGAGATGAAGAAATACGATCCCGACGCCGGAGCGAAGGTGCAGGCGATCGTCGCCAGGCTGAACGTCATCCGCGACTATGTGAACGGCCTGAACGGCCGCGATTCCGACCTGTCTCAGGCGATCAAGTCCTCCGTCAGCATGCTGCAGGCCATGCTGGACGATGTGGACGAAATTCCGAGCAAGGTCAACGACTTCTCCACGATCCAGGCCAGCATCGGGACCTGGATGTCGACGCTGACCCAGCAGCCGCTCATGCTCGATTACTTCGTCCTGCGCACGCCGGACAGCGATCCCGGCCTGAAGACCGCCTCGGTGCTCTCCCGCGTGCCGTATGCGCTCGGCGACTTCGGACGCTCGTTCACGATGGATTACGAGCTGGGCGGCAAGACCGAGCAAGGAGCGCTGACGATCTGGGTGCAGCGGGGACGCGACTACGTCGATCTGCTCCGCGAGATGGTCGATCAGGACTTCACTCCGAAGACAGGCATCGCGGTGAACATCAACCTGATGCCGAACCCGAACATGCTCATCCTCGGCAACGCGGCCGGCGAGGTGCCGGATGTCGCGCTCGGGCTCGGGGGAAGCGACGCCGGCCGACTACGCGATGCGGAATGCGGCCCAGGACCTGTCCGGATATCCCGGCTTCGGCGACGTCATGAAGCGGTTCATCCCGGGAGCGGCCCGGGCGCTCAGCTATGACGGCGGCACTTACGGCCTGCCGGAGGTGCAGAACTTCCAGCTGCTCTTCTACCGCACGGACATTCTGGACCGTCTCGGGCTGAAGGCTCCCGACACCTGGGAGGATGTGTTCGACATGCTGCCGACGCTGCAGGAGAACGGCATGACGATGAACGTGCCCAAGGGCGACTTCGCGACCTTTTTCCTGGAGAACGGGGCGGATCCTTATTCGGCCGACGGCCTCAAGGCCAATCTCGGCAGCCCGCAGGGACAGCAGGCGTTCAAGCAGTGGACGGAAATGTTCACGAAGTACAACCTGCCGATCGATATTCCGGCGTTCTTCCAGCATTTCCGCGACGGGGACATCCCGATCGGCATCGCCGACTTCAACACCTACGTGCAGCTGCTCGTCGCCGCGCCGGAGATTACCGGCCACTGGGCGACCGCTCCGCTGCCGGGCATCCGGCAAGCGGACGGGGAGGTCGCCCGCTGGTCGCCGCAAGGGCTGTCGACGGCGATGATCATGAAGAAGAGCGGCCGGAAGGACGCCGCCTGGGAATTCCTGAAGTGGTGGACCTCGGACGAGGTGCAGGCGCAGTACGCGAGCGACATGGAATCGTTCTACGGCTTGGAATACCGGTGGAACACCGCGAACGTCGAGGCGATGAAATCGCTCAGCTGGCCGGGCGCCGACCTCATGGCGATCCGCGAGCAGTCCCGCTGGGCGAAAAACATGCCGAACGTGCCCGGCTACTACTTCCTGGGACGGGAGATGGAGTTCGCCTGGAACCGGACGGTATTCGACGGCATCCCGGCCAAGGAATCGCTGGAGCAGGCGCAGCTCTCGCTGCAGCGGGAAATGAACCGCAGGCAGAAGGACTTCGGCATCGCGGGCGGCAGCCTCGGCGTGCCGCAGATCGGCAAGCCTTACGACTGGGGAGGGACGGACAAATGAATACCGGCACCGAGCCGACTCCCGCAATCGCCATCGGCAGCGGACGCAAGCCCTCGCCGGCGCTGCCGAAGCTGAGGCGCTTCGCAAGCGACCTGCGCAGGGACGCCTTCTGTTATGTGTTCCTCGCTCCGTTCCTGATCTGCTTCCTCGTCTTCATCGTCGTTCCCGTCGCCATGGCGGCGACGCTCGGCTTCACGTCCTACGACGGCTTCGGCAAGCTGCATTTCATCGGCTTCGACAACTACATCGCGCTGTTCACGCAGGATATCGTCTTCCTGACCAAGGCGCTGCCCAATACGTTTCTGTTCGCGCTCATCGTCGGTCCGGGCGGGTACGTCCTGTCGTTCCTGTTCGCCTGGCTGATCCACCAGCTGCCGCTCAAGGTGCGCGACTACTACACGCTCGTCTTCTATGCTCCGTCGATGGCGGGGGCCGTGGCGCTGTCCGTCGTCTGGATCGCCGCCTTCAGCGGGGACCGCGTCGGCTACGTCAACAACTTCCTGCTGTCGATGGGCTGGATCGACGGGCCGATCGTCTGGCTCCAGGATCCGAAGTCGCTCATGAAGATCATGATCCTCGTCTCGCTCTGGATGAGCTTCAGCGTCGGCTTCCTCGCGATGCTCGCCGGCCTGCAGACGGTCAACCGGGAGCTGTACGAGGCCGGCCGCATCGACGGCATCTCCAGCCGGCTGCAGGAGGTGTTCTACATCACCGTCCCGTCGATGAAGCCGCAGATGCTGTTCAGCGCCGTCATGACGATCGTGTCCACGCTCAAGGCGGGCAGCATCTCGACGCAGCTGACGGGCATGGCGGTGACGCCGCAGTACGCGGGGCATCTCATCATCAACCATATCGACGACTACGCCTTCATCCGCTTCGAGCTCGGCTACGCCTCGGCGCTGTCGGTCATCCTGCTGCTGCTCAGCTACTTCGTCATGAGATTCGCCTATCGCCTGTTCAACTCGAAGGAGGAGCTGTGAGCCATGATCGCCAGACTCCGAAGAATCCGCTCGGCATCGCCTTTCCAGGCCGTCCTGATCGGCGGCTTCACCGCGCTCGCGGCGTTCATGTCGCTGCCGATCATCTTCATCTTCAGCCATGCGTTCAAGCCGCAGAACGAGCTGTTCCTGTTCCCGCCGCGCTTCTTCGTCCTGCATCCGACGCTGCGCAACTTCGAGTCGCTGTTCCTGCACGCCTCGAACGCGACCGTTCCGTTCACGCGCTATCTGTTCAACAGCATCGTCGTGCTCGGCCTGACGCTGGCGAGCGTCATCATCGTCAGCACGATGGCCGCTTATGTGCTGGCCAAGTACCGGTTCCACTTCAAGGCGCTCATTCTCTCGATGATCACCCTGTCGCTCATGTTCGCGCCGGAGACAGTCTCCATCCCGAGGTATCTGATGGTCAGCGGCATCGGCCTGAACAACACGTATTTCGGCCATGTGCTGCCGTCGCTCGCCTCGCCCGTCGCCGTGTTCATGCTCGTCGGCTTCGTCTCGCAGATTCCGAACGATCTCATCGAGGCGGCCAAGATCGACGGAGCGGGCCATGTCGGCATCTTTGCCCGCATCGTGCTGCCGCTGTCGGCTCCCGCCATCGCGACGATCTCGATCCTGACGTTCCAGACGGTATGGGGCGACGTCGAGACGTCGACCCTGTTCATGCAGAAGGAAGCGATGCGCACGTTGGCGTTCTACGTCAACAGCCTGCTCAGCGGCCTGCAGAACAACGTCGCGGGCCAGAACATGGCCGCTGCGGCCGGACTGCTCATCTTCATCCCGAACCTGATCATATTCCTGCTGTTCCAGCGCAAGGTGCTCGAAAGCATGGTCCATTCCGGGATCAAGTGATTCCATCAGCAAAGGAAGTCGGACAATGAAGAAATGGATCGCTCTACTGCTCGTCGCGGCGCTGGCCTGGATCGCCGCGCCGGAGCCCGCTTCCGCCGGGCTTCCGTATCGAACGTTCTATTACGACAGCAACCAGTCGGACTGGTTCCGCATCCAGCCGATCTATACGCCGGCGGGCGCATACAACGCGGACTTCCAGGAGCCCGCGGATCTGCAGGCGGGGCCGGACGGCAGCATTTACGTGGCCGACAAGAAGCTGGACCGGATCGTCGTGCTGCGCAAGGACGGCTCCCTCGACCGCCGGATCGGCGAGGAGGAGGGACCCGGCAGCCTCAGCTCGCCGGAGGGGGTGTTCGCGGCGCCGGACGGCAGCGTCTACGTCGCGGATTCCGGCAACCAGCGGATCGCCGTATTCGGTACGGACGGCAAGTTCCGCAGGGAATACAAGAAGCCGGACTCGCCGCTGCTCGGGACGGAGCATTTCGTTCCGGTGAAGCTCGCCGTCGACCGGCGCGGCGTCATGTACATCGCGCTGAACTCCTCCTATCAGGGCCTCGTCCGGCTGAGTCCGGACGGCGAGTTCATGGGGTATTTCGGAGCGAACAAAGCCGATACGTCGATGCTGAATTGGCTCAAGAAGCTGATCCTGAACAAGGAGCAGCTGTCCAAGGAGAAGGCGGCGCTGCCCAAGCCGATCGCCAACGTCGCGATCGACGGGGACGGCTTCATCTATACCGCGACGGCGGGGGGAGAGGGCAAGGGGGCGGTCCGCAAGCTCAACGCGGGCGGGGTGGACGCCTTCAAGAACAAAACGCTCGTGAACGGAAACGGCATCGTGGATGCGGCTCTCGACGACGAAGGCTTTCTCTACGACGTCGATGCGGATTCCGGCTTCATCACCTTGTACGACCGCAGCGCGGAAGCGCTGTTCGCCTTCGGAGCCGTGGACAAGGAAACGCAGCAGTACGGCATTGTCGGCTACCCGACCGCCATCGGCGTCGATTCGGAGCATGCGGTCTGGGTGGCGGACAGCGCGACCAAGACGGTGCATAAGTTCGTCCGCACCGAGTTCGGCCGGGAGGCGCTGAAGGCGATGGCGCTCTACGCCGACGGCAGGTACGAGGAGAGCAAGCCCTACTGGGACGCGGTCTACGCCCGCAACGATATGTTCAACGCGACCTTCCAGGGTCTCGGCAAGGTGTACCTGCATGAAGGGGACAACAGGCGCGCGCTCTCGTTCATGCGGACGGCGTTCGACACGGACGGGTATTCCAAGGCGTTCTGGCAGATCCGGCTCGACTGGCTGCAGAACCGCTTTGTCCTGCTCTTCGCCGGCATCGCCGCCCTCCTTCTCCTGCTCCGCTGCGGGAGAAAGGGGATCAAGCGCCTGCTGCGGCGGCATCCGCTGCCGGAGAAGTGGAGCCGTCCGCTCGGACATCTGCGCCATTTCGGCTCTGTCATGATCCATCCGTACGAAGGCTTCTACCGGCTCAAGGAAACCCGGATTCCGGCGTGGATCACGCTGACGCTGCTGGCCGCCGTCCTCGCGGTGAAGCTGGCCCGGATCTACTGGACCGGCTTCCTGTTCCATCCGGTCGATCTGGCCGACGTCAATCTGCCGAGCGAGCTTGGCTTGTTCATCCTTCCGTGGGCCACCTGGATCATCGCCAATTACCTCGTCTGCAGCGTGAGGGACGGGGAGGGCCGGTTCCGGGAAGTGGTCCAGGGCAGCACGTACGCGCTGGCGCCTTATCTGTTCCTGTCCATCCCGATCCTCATCCTCTCCAATATCGTGACGCTGGACGAGAAGGTGCTGGTCGCTTCCCTGACGACGGTGACGGCGATCTGGCTGGGCGTCCTGTTCATCGTCATGACCCAGGTCATCCACAACTTCGACTTCGTGGAGACGATCAAGAATTCGGCGGTGACGGTGTTCGCGATCGGCACGATCTGGCTGTTCGGCTTCATCATCTTCGGCTTGTCCTACAACCTGCTGGACTTCTTCCAAGAGCTGTATAAAGAGGTGAACTTCCATCCGTAACTTTCAGAATCGAATCTCTCTTCGAACGAAGCTGCTCGCCGCTGCCGTCTTCCTCGCCGCCGTCGCCATCGCGGCGGTGCTGCTGGGACGGGAAGGCGCGACAGCGGCCGAGACGCTCGCCCGCCTCGGCATCGACGCGGCGCCGCCGGCATCTGCCGCCGTGGCGCAGGGCGAGCTTTGGCAGCCGGTCCCGGAAGCGGACGGCTACGCGCTTGCTGCCCAGACGGACGCCTACGGGCTGTATGTCCGTCCGGACAACGGCGGCATCGCCGTGCTTGACCGCAGATCGGGCTACCGCTGGACGAGCAGCCCGA
The DNA here is from genome assembly GCF_000469945.2 of Paenibacillus sp. P22. Lineage (NCBI taxonomy): Bacteria > Bacillati > Bacillota > Bacilli > Caryophanales > Paenibacillaceae > Paenibacillus > Paenibacillus sp. P22. The sequence goes on from NZ_CBRA020000059.1 coordinate 7,594, forward strand.
CCAGGGAGGAGCTCGCCAAGGAGAAGGTCAAGGGCCTGCTGCTCTCCAACCTGCAGTCGGCGTTCGTGCTGACCTACGTCCGAAGCAAGGGGGCGGACCAGACGATCCGGGAATCGGTCAACAGCCTCAGTCCCGGCGTCAGGACCACTATCGTGAAGGACGGAGATGGAATCCAGGCCAGCTATTCCTTTCCGGACAAAAAGCTCGGCGTGACGATCCGCTACTCCCTGACGGAGGCGGGGCTGAAGGTCTCCGTTCCCGCGGCGGGCATCGTCGAAGACGGCGATTATGCCGCCTTCTCGCTTGATCTGCTGCCGTATTTCGGCGCCGCCGCCGCTTCGGACGACGGGTATCTGTTCGTGCCGGACGGTCCCGGCGGGCTGATCCGCTTCAATGCTCCGCGTGCCGGCATCTCCAAGGGTTATCTGCATGAAGTGTACGGAGCCGAATTGACCAACTCCGCCAATTGGACGCGCGACGCCGGGATGAGGGAGGACATCGCCTACCCCGTGTTCGGGCTCAAGAAGGGAGATCAGGCCTTCGTGGCGGTGCTGGCCAAAGGCGAGGGAGCGGCGCAGATCGCGGCGATGCCGCCGGGCATCAAGTCCTCTCTCTACAACGTCTACTCCAGCCAGATGTACCGGGAGGAATATCTGTACCGGATGAGCCGGCTGGCCGCGCCGACGAAAGCCGTCCAGAAGCAGCGGCTCGACTTCGACCGGGAGGTGGAGTACCGCTTCCTGAGCGGGGAGAAGGCGGATTATTCCGGCATGGCGGAATCGTACCGCGACTTTCTCATCGCCGCGGGATCGCTGGGCGAGCCGCTGCAGCCCGCCGAGCATGTGCCTCTGTATCTCAAGATCATGGGAGGCAATTACGAGAAAGCGTTCGGAAGGGTGCGCTACGTCGCCGCCACGACGTTCGCCCAGGCGGGAGAGATGATGCGGAGCCTACGGAGCAAAGGCGTCGCCGCTTCCAAGGTGGCCTTTTACGGCTGGCAGAACATGGGCGACTACGACATGGAGAAACGGTTCCCGATCGAATCCGCTCTGGGAGGAGAATCCGCCGCCAAGGCGTTCATCGGCGAGATGAAGGCAGCCGGAACGGACGTCAGCTTCTACGAGGACTTCCTCTGGGTCGACGGCCATTCCTCGGCATCCGGCAAGAGCGGCGCCGTGCGCGCGATCGACGGGACGGCCTTCATCGACGAGGGCTGGTTCATGGCGAAGCCGTCCTTCACCGCCGCGAGCGCGGCGGCGGCCGTGGACCGGCTCAAGAAGCTGGGCGTATCCGGCATTCTGTACAGCGGACTCGGCGATACGACGTTCAACGACTATGAGCCTCCGGCATTTTGTCCCGGGGATATACGAGCAGGGTGTACGCCGGCTTGCTGTCGTACACCCGCAAGGAGCTCGGCTCGGCGGGCGTATTCCGCGGCAACGCCTATACGCTGAGCCAGGCGGACTACATCAGCTCGCTGCCTTCGGAATCGAGCTACGATTTCCTGATCGACGAGACCGTACCGTTCTATCCGATGGTGCTGCACGGGTATGTGCCCTATACGTTCGGGGAAGGCAATCTGCGCGACGACGAGCGGAAGGAATTCCTGCGGGCGATCGAATACGGCGCTATGCCGTCCTTCATGGTGACCCATGACGACTCGCGCAAGCTCAAGGAGTCGGCCTCCAATTTCCTGTACAGCAGCCGCTTCGACAAGTGGGAAGGCCGCATCGTCGAGGAATACGGACAGTTCGATTCGCTCGCGGGCTTGTTCGCCCGGAGGATAACGGCCCATGAGAAGCTGTCGGCCGACCGGTACGCGACGACTTACGAGGACGGGACCCGGGTGATCGTCGATTACGCGGCAGGAAGCTTCTCGGTCGAGAAAGGAGGCGGAGCATGAGCCGCCCTGCGCCATACAGACGAAAAGCGATGGAGCATCACGCCAAGCGGTACGGGATCGGCATGCTGTTCATGCTTCCCTGGATGATCGGTTTCTCCGCCTTCGTCGCGGTGCCGGTCGGCTGGTCGATGTTCATGTCGCTGCACAAAGTCGCCGTCGTGCCGGGCGGCTTCAAGTACGACTGGATCGGCCTGCAGAACTATCGGGACGCGTTCCTGAAGGACAATGTATTTCCGATCGAGCTCATCACCTACTTCCAGCAGATGCTGCTGATGGTTCCCGTCATCGTCATCTTCGCGCTGCTCATCTCGCTGCTGCTCAACCAGAAGTTCCCCGGCCGGTTCGTCTATCGGGCGCTGTTCTTCCTGCCGGTCATCTTCGCGACGGGCCAGGTGCTCTCGGAGCTGTTCTCCCAAGGGGCGGGGGACATCCCGTTCCTCGACCAGTACAATCTGGAGCCGCTGGTGCGCCAGTATGTCGGCGGGGAGCTGGCCAAGACGGTCATGGAGGTGCTCGGGCGCATCGTGCTCATCCTGTGGTACTCGGGCGTCCAGATCCTCATCTTCATCGCCGGCTTCCAGACGGTCTCCCCGTCCATCTACGAGGCGGTCCGCATCGACGGCGCCTCTCCGTGGGACAGCTTCTGGAAGATCACGCTGCCGGCCAGCATGCCGTTCGTCAGCCTCAACATGCTGTATACGATCATCGACCTGTTCACATTTCCGCTGAACCCGGTGCTGAAGCATATCCGGGACAACATGTTCAAGGTGGACACGGGATACGGCTACGCGAGCGCGCTGGCCTGGATTTATTTCGCCTTTATATTCGCGCTGATCGCCATCGTGACGGGACTGTTCAGCCGCAGCATGAGCAAGAGGAGGGGAAGGGCATGAGCGCCAGCATATGGCTGCAAAAGGCGGGCAAGCAGGCAAAAGGGCTGCTTTGGGGGCGGCGCGTCCAGAAAGCCAAGATGATCGTGCTCGGGCGCACCCTGTCGGACGGCCTGCTGGCCAAGCTGGCCATCTACGCGCTGCTCTCCATCGTGGCGTACCTGTATTTGCAGCCGCTGCTGTACATGGTCAGCACGATGCTCAAGGATATGAGCGACCTGCTCGATCCGACTGTCAAATGGATACCGCGAGCCGTCACCTGGGAGAACCTGTCCAAGGCGTTCAAAGGGCTTCAATACCCCGTAGCGCTGCGGAATACGGCGCTGATCGCCCTGAGCTGCTCGCTCGCCCAGGTGCTCGTCTGCGCCATGACGGGGTACGCGCTGGCGAGGCTCGCCGTGCCGTTCAAGGGGCTGATCACGGCGAAGTATCTGTCCGAATACAAGCAGAAGTAGCATTCACCTATCGGTATTGAAGGGGGTACCAGCCTTGGCTCACGCACATCCGGTCAAGCGCCATACCGGTCTCATGGACTGGCTGACGACTGTCGACCACAAAAAAATCGGCATTCTGTATTTGATTGCCGGCGGATTCTTCTTCCTGATCGGCGGCCTCGAGGCGCTGCTGATCCGGGTTCAGCTCTGGAAGCACCGTCGAAGGCGTGCTGGAGCATTCCGGCGAGCTGAAGGGCAAGCTCAAGGAGCGGGTGGAAGAGAATCGGGAAGCCGCGCTCATGAGCAAGCAGCTGGCGACGATCTTCCGGGAGGGTTCCTCTCGAGGAAGGAACGGCGGAGTTTTCWKATTGAACGTTTGTAATCCTTGATCGGTATACACCGATACGCTGGCCCCGTTGATCGCCGTGAGGATGCCGCCGGTTTCGCCCGGGTAAGCGACAGGAGCGACCTGCTGCGCCCTGCTGAACAGCGTGGCCGCCTGCGCCCGGTTGACGCTGCCGCCGGCTGGAACTGCGTCGGCGTGACGCCCGTGACCATGCCGAGCGAGCCTGCTGCATTGATGTAGCCGACATAACCGGCGCCGATCGAAGCTCCGTCCTGGAAAGCGGATGCTCGGGAAGCAAGCTCCTGCGCCAGGCTTGTCTTGCCTGCGGCCCTCACGATCAGCTTCGTCAGCCACTCGCGCGATGCGGGAGAGCTTCCCCATTCGCCTTTGGCGGATTCCGCCGTTTTGAACTCCGCCGTTTCCTCAAGCAGGCCGAGCTTGATGGCCAGCGCTATGTAAGGCTTATAGTAATTGTTCACCTTGAACGATTCCGGGAAGATGACCGCCTGCTGCAGGTCGGCTTCCTTTTCCTTGCCCATGAACCGCAGAGCCATCACGACCGCTTCTTGGCGGCTTACGTTGGCTGCAGGTCTGAAATTGCCGTTTTCTCCCACGATGATTCCCTGCAGGGCAAGCTTGACGATGCTCTTTTCCGCCCAATGGCCTGGTTTGACATCGGCAAAAAACGATGATTGCGCGGTTGCAGATACTGCCGTCCCCCCTGAAGCAGAAGAAGCCGCTGCAGCTGCAGCGGCCGGTCCTCCTGCCAGGAGGGAGAGGGCGATCATGCCCGTAGCGATATGATAGGATGGCGAACGATGCATTTCCCGTCTCTCCCTTAGCATCAAGTATGGATGATCGATTATGGATTGCTTTTCTTCATCGGATGTTCAAGCTCCATATGCCCCATGAGCGTTTCGGCAGCCTTGCCGTCCACCAGAAGATCGAAGGTTTGAACCTCATCGAACTGGAATACGGTTTTGCGGATCGCCTCAAGCGCGAATTCCTCGCCGGCTCCTCCGAGACGCGACTCGTCCGGAATGTGGATATCGGCGGTTGCCGCACCTTCTTTGAGCGTCACCTTTTTGAACTGAACTCCCTTCCACAGGGAGATCGTTCCTTCGCGGTCGTCTCCGGCCAGCGCTTCCAGAGCGGCTTCAAGCTTCTCCTCGGCGCTGCCGTAGCTGATCTCGGCCTTGACGGCCTTCAGCTCCAGCAGCTGATCGTCGGTCTGATAGACCGAGATTTCCTTCTTCACCTTGTCGGACTCCTTGACGGAACCCTTGCCGCCTGCTGCGCTCGAGCCCACGCCGCTGCCCTCGGCAGCTGCCGGCGATGGAGCAGGGGCTGCGGATGGCGATGGAGAGACCACAGCCGGCTCGGATGCTCCCGCATTGCCGGAAGCTCCAGCGGCCGGGCCGGCCGTTTCCCTTGCTCCGCAAGCCGACAGGCTCAGAGCGATCGCGGCGGCGGTCAAGAGCACCGCTGTCTTGTTCATGCGTCGATTCATAGGCGCTCAAGCCTCCTCAGCTCAATTTCAAATATTCCTTGATGCCGTCTACCAAAGCTTGTGCAATCTCGTTCTGCTTCTGCTCGTTGAACAGAATCGCTTCATCCTTCGAATTCGTCAGGAATCCGGATTCCGTCAGGATGGCGGGCATGGTCGTCTTCTTGATGACGACGAATCCGGCTGTCTGGACCTTGCGGTCCGGCAGTCCCGTAGCTGCCAGAAGATGTTTATGGACGATGTCGGCGAACGTCTTGCTGTCCGCCCGGTTGTAGTAGGTTTCGGTGCCGGAGGCTGAAGACCCCGGCAGGGCATTCGCGTGAATGGAGATGAACAGGTCGGCGTTCAGCCTGTTGGCGATTGCGGCCCTCTCGTCCAGCGCGATGAACGTATCGTCCGAGCGGGTCAGGATCGGCTGGATGCGAGGCTCGGCCTTCAGCAGGGCATTCACTTTGAGAGCGATGGCCAGGTTGAAGGATTTCTCGGTCTTCTTGCTGATTCCGATCGCTCCCGGATCATGGGCTCCGTGGCCCGCGTCGACGACAACTTTGAAAATCTTGTCCCCCGAAGGAGTCGTCGGCGTCGTCGGCACAGGTTCAAGCGCGCCGAGCAGGCTCAGCTGAATCGTGCCCTCGCCTTTGGTTACCGCATACTCGGCAGCAGCCTGAAGATCCCAGACCACCCGCACAGTGGAAGGCTTGTCCGAGTAATAGGAATAGCGGACCTTCGTCAGCAGCTGGCTGTCGACGACCACTTCCCCCATTTTGGCGCTCGTCGCCGTGAAGCCGTTGGCGAAGTCGGCCGCGAACGACGCTGCCGGAATATCCATGACGATCCGGTCCGGTCCCGTCATGAGGAACGGCTGCGCATCGCCGACCGTTCCTGTGTAGGCGATCGTCGTCGTTCCGATTCCGTCGTACTTGATCGACGTGACCAGTCCCGTTGCGTCGGCCGGCGCGGTAGAGCCGCCGCTGCCCGGCGTCGGAGTCGGTGTCGGAGTCTCGCTTCCCGTCCCTCCGCTGCCTGGCGTCGACGTTGGGATCAGCGTTGCGAAGCGCCTGGGCCTGGTCACTCATTCGGCTGCCC
>NZ_CBRA020000060.1:0-12746 GCF_000469945.2 Paenibacillus sp. P22
CCGGCGACCAGCGCGGCGGCCGGCCCGGACAAGCCCTGCATCCGGCCCATCGCCTCCGACTGTTCGCGGAAACCGGGGAAACCGGATGAGCCGCCGACATCGCCGCCCGACAGCGGAATATCCTTCGTGCGGCACTTCGGATACTTCCGCCCGCTCTCGCGTCCAAGCTCGGCGGCAAGCATGTCCGTCACCGTCTCCGCCATCCGCCGATAGCCGGTCAGCTTGCCTCCGGCGATCGTGAGCAAGCCGGAATCCGAGCGGAACACCTCGTCGCGGCGCGAAACCTCGGAGGGAGACTTTCCCTCCTCGTAGATGAGCGGCCGCAGCCCCGCCCAGCTGGACTCCACGTCGGCCTCGGTCAGTCCGAGCGACGGGAACATCGCTGCCGCCGCCTCCACGACATACTTCCGGTCGGCTTCCGTCATCTTCGGCGCGGCGGCGTCTCCGTCGTAATCGGTGTCGGTCGTGCCGACATACGTTTTGCCGCCGCGGGGGATGGCGAACATCATGCGGCCGTCCGGCGTATCGAAGTAGACGGCCTGACGCAGCGGAAATCGGCTGCCGTCGAAGACGAGATGGATGCCCTTGGTGAGGCGCAGCGTCTTGCCCTGCCGGGACCCGTCCAGCTCGCGGATGCCGTCCACCCACGGGCCGGCCGCGTTGACGATATGCCGGGCCTTTATGACGCAAGACCTGCCGCCGATCACGTCCGCCGCGCGGACGCCGCAGATGCGGCCGTTCTCGTAGAGCAGCTCCTCCGCCTTGACATAATTGGCAGCCTTCGCCCCCAGCTCGGCCGCTTTTTTCATCACCTCGATCGTCAGCCGCGCGTCGTCGGTCCGGTACTCGACATAATAGCCGCCGCCCTTGAGGCCCTCCTTCTTGAGCAGCGGCTCCTTGGACAGCGCCGCCTCGACTCCGAGCATCCGTCTCCGCTCGCCCAGCTTGACGCCCGCCAGCCGGTCATAGACCGCCAGCCCGATGGAGGTGGAGAGCTTGCCGAACGTGCCTCCCTTGTAGATCGGCAGCAGCATCCACTCCGGCGTCGTCACATGAGGACCGTTCTCGTAGACGACCGCCCGCTCGCGTCCGACCTCGGCCACCATCTTCACCTCGAATTGCTTCAGATAGCGCAGACCGCCGTGAACCAGCTTGGTCGAGCGGCTGGAAGTGCCCGCAGCAAAATCCTGCATCTCGATCAGCGTGGTCCTCATCCCCCTCGACTGCGCGTCCAGCGCGATGCCGGCGCCCGTAATTCCTCCTCCGATGACGAGCACGTCCCAAGTCTCATCCGACAGCTCCTTCAGCAGCGAGCTTCTATCCAACGCTGAAAACCGGGTTTCCATGGACAAGCCTCCTCGATCCAAATCCTCTGAAATCCAACAAAAAAGCCGCAAGCCGTCCGGGCTGCTCCATGAGGGGCAGCCGGACGCTTGCGGCGTTCTCCGATATCTACAGGCCGATATTAACTTGCTTCAAGCGTACCAGAACAGCGCGCTATTGGAAAGCCCGAGTTGCCGCAACGGCTTTTTTCCACCCGGCGTAGAGGGAGTCCCTCTCCTCCGCCTCCATCGCGGCCTCGAAGCGGCGGTTCATCCGCCAGCTGCCGCCCACCTCCGAGCGGTCCTTCCAGTACCCGACGGCAAGTCCGGCGAGATAGGCCGCGCCAAGCACCGTCGTTTCGTTGATTTCCGGACGCTCCACCGGCACGCCCAAAATATCGCTCTGGAACTGCATGAGGAAATCGTTCTTCACGACACCGCCGTCCACCCGCAGCGAGGACAGCGGCATGCCGGAATCCTCTTCCATGACGGCGATGACGTCCTTGGACTGATAGGCCAGCGACTCCAGCACGGCGCGGATGAAATGCTCCTTTTCCGCTCCGCTCGTCAGGCCGAACACCGCCCCGCGCGCCTCGCTGTCCCAGTAGGGAGTGCCGAGTCCGACAAAGGCCGGCACGACATAAACGCCCTTGGTCGAGGTTACCCGGGAGGCATACGCTTCGCTGTCGGCTGCCGACTTGATCATGCGCAGTCCGTCCCGCAGCCACTGCACGGCCGATCCGGCGACGAAGACGCTGCCCTCCAGCGCATACTGCGGCTCCTCGCCCTCCGCGCAGCACGCCACCGTCGTGAGCAGCCCGTGAGAGGATTTCACCGGCTTGGAGCCGGTATGCATCAGCATGAAGCAGCCGGTGCCGTACGTGTTCTTGGCCATCCCCTCCTCGAAGCAGGCTTGGCCGAACAGGGCCGCCTGCTGGTCTCCGGCTACGCCCGCGATGGGAATGCTGCAGCCGAAAAAGTGATGAGGGACCGTATGGCCGAACACGCCGGAGGAAGGCAGCGCTTCGGGAAGCATGGCGGCAGGGACGTCCAAAGCTTCCAGCAGCTCCCCATCCCATTTCATTTCGTGGATATTGAAGAGAAGCGTCCTCGAAGCGTTGGTGTAGTCCGTCTTATGGGAAGCACCGCCGGTCAGCTTCCAGATGAGCCAGGAGTCGATCGTTCCGAACAGCAGCTCCCCGCGCTCCGCCCGCTCCCTCGCTCCGTCGACATGGTCGAGAATCCACTTCACCTTCGTGCCGGAGAAATACGGATCGATCAGGAGGCCCGTCTTGGAGCGGAACAGCTCCTCCAGCCCTGATCGGCGCAGCTCCTCGCAAATATCCGCGGTCTGCCTGGACTGCCAGACGACGGCGCGGCAGACGGGATGGCCGGTGCTGCGATCCCAGACGACCGCCGTCTCCCGCTGGTTCGTGATGCCGATCGCTTCGATCTGGTCGGGGCGCAGGCCTGCCTTGGACAGCGCCGCCGCCATGACCCCCAGCACGGACACCCAGATCTCGCTTGCGTCATGCTCCACCCAGCCCGGACGGGGATAATGCTGGACGATCTCCTGCTGAGCCGATGCGACGAACTCGCCCCCCCGGCCGACGATGACCGCACGCGTGCTGGTCGTTCCCTGATCGATGGACAGGATATAGGTATCGCTCATAGCTGCTCCTCCTTTTGCTTCAGCAAATGCTATATACGTTCATGCCTGCTTATCGCAATCTTCCTGCTTTGCTTCCTATTGAAGCCTTTCCCGCCTATACCGGCTCGGGAGCCTCTTCGCTCTTCCGATCAAAATGCTTCCACAGCTCCACGCGCGAGGTCGTGACCGCCGCCGCTCCGGCCGCCGCCGCCTTCTCCACATCCCATACCGAGCGGATCAGCCCTCCGGCGAAGATAGGAATGCCGGTCCTCTCCTTCACCTCGGCGATCATATCCGGGATGACTCCCGGCAGCACCTCGATGTAATCGGGCTGCGAGCGCTCCAGCAGCGCATAGCTCTTGTTCAGCGCGCCGGAGTCGAGCAGAAATACCCGCTGGATGGCGAGCAGGCCATTCTGCCTGGTCTTCGCGATGACGCTCGCCCTCGTGGAGAGGATTCCCGCCGGCCTTATGATCTGGCACAGAAATTCCGCCGCATGCTCGTCGTTCTTGAGCCCTTCGATGAGATCGGCGTGGATGAGCAGCTGCTTGCCGCCGGACCTCGCCAGATCAAGGATCGGCTTCAGCTGGCTGATGTGGCTGTCGAGCAGAACGATGTATTCATAGGAGAAGCCCATGAGCTTCTCCAGATCCTTCGGCTTGCGGATCGCCGGCAGGATCAGCTGTCCCTTGAAGGCCATGCCGTCTTCCTCCCTTATCGGACTCCTAGCCCCTTATCTTCCTGACTGAAAAAAGGAAAAAGCCCGCGTCAAGCTGCCGTTTGCAATGAAACAGCGCTTGATGCGGACCTCCCTTTCTCCGTCGCCCTATTAACTTGAATTCATTATATCGGCCTGCTGGAAACGTTGTCAACGTACGCTTGCCGCCAGGCGCTGATCCGCTCGCTGTTCTCAGCGAAGGCGGCGGACGTCGCTCCCGGAATGAATCGAACCTATACTGGCTCTAATGGGGATTACAGCAAAGTAGCTGTTTTATTGCCGATTGCTATTTAAAATTGAAGCTCTGATTGAACGATACTACAATGCTATTGGTTGAATGATGAGTTTATTCGGCACTGGGTAGTAGCCCATATATACTCAAAGCGCCACATCTTGGTATCCCACCCTAGCTACTTCTTCATTAATTAGACGTATACCAACCCCATTTTCTTCATCCCATGTACAGTCAAATGTTAGTCCAATATATCTGGCTTCAAATCGTCTTGCAGATGGCACATAAATTCCAACTAGCTTGATATTTTCAAGAAGTTTATCATTTGTTTCAATTAAAGGGTAATTTTCATCATATGAAACGTCGTACCCAAGTTCAGACCGCTTCTCTTTGTAATAATCTAAAATTGGAGTCAGAATATTTTGCTGAATATCCCCCCAATTTTCTTTTAAAGTGTTATATGAAGCATACTGTTTTTCACTAAATTCTCCATCTTCTTCACCATCTACCATCAAAGCAATATTGACTTCTTTTCCGAAAAACTCAATTGTAATATCCTTGCTCCACACATAATCGTATTCAAGTTCACCGAAAACTGCATCATTAATTTTCACTTTGAGAAATCTCCCTTCTAATTATCGGCAAATCCGCCAGGCTCAAACGCTCCTGCGTTTATCTCTCCTACGCCACCTAGATGTCCGAATTTACTGTTAATTTCAGACGGCACAAGCTGAATTGTTTTACCATCATTTAATTCGTGCCAAGTCAGCTTTAATTCCTCGCGAACATCTGCAATGTCCCCTGCTTTAATTTTCCCTGGGGTTAACCCAAATTGACTAGCCAACTCAGGTGAGTTATTAAGTTGCTCAGCAAATTTTATATCTGCTTGTTTAAAATTCGCAGTTCTAGCTTTAGTTCCATTGCTACCAACTCCGCCCACCATATGGTCAATTTCAAGTTCTGCTTTTGCTACAGGCGAAAAATCAGGTACTCCGATTTTATAATTTATCCCATTAATACCTGCTTCGTCTAATATCTTCTTCAATTCAGGGTCTGGTGGTGGTTTTAAAATACATTTTGATTCGCCCCTTTGCCCCTCAAAACCAACCGTTTTATTATTAGGTGATGGCGTTTGATGAAGTCTCGCTTCATAAGAACTAGCAAATTTAGTCTGTTTAAAGGCAGAAGGAGCATCATCTGCATCCATCCCCTCAACCTTCAAAAAACGATCAGAATCCGCCCCCTTAACATCCGCGTTCCCTTTATTCCCAGCAGCCAGATCAGCCAACTCACTCCGAGAAATTTCCATCTGCCTTAAATAGTTATCCTGAACAGGCGTGCGGGGCAACGCGCCGATATCCCAACCTGGACTTAGATCGGTTGGCATTCTCGGTCCTGCCGTCACAGGGACAGGTCCGAGCGAGATTCTATCCAATCCCGTCGGTACCGCTCCACCTGCCTTCTTCGTCAACGTGGTTATTCCTTCGACTACCTTGCCTGCTTTGGTGACCTTGGTGATCGCTGCTCCGGGTATCAGAATCGTTGATATCGCTCCAAGCGCCCGCGCTTTCTCTTCCGGACTCATCTGCTCGAAGTCTGCATAGACCTGTTTGGCAACGTCTACAAGCTTATCGGGATTCTCGACGAAATACGCGACACTTCCTGCCGTTTGTTTGACTGCTTCAATCGCTTCTCTGGTCGTCTGAGCCGGGTCGATCACAAACTCTACTACCAACTCACCCATATCGATGACGCTCGTGATGACTTCCGTGCCCAGATCGAGAACAAATTCCTCGCTTAAATGCATCGCCTGCTCCCAACCGTTTCTCCCATAGATCGTTCTTATCCACGCGACATAAGCCGTATACGGGACTTGAACGTTCATATACTCTTTATCTTTTTCCAGCACATGCTCATTAAAGTACGCAAAGGTAAGCTCATTTTCTTTATTGGCGGCTGTAATCAGCGTTCCATCGGACAAATGTGTCGGCGGCAGCATGCTTTTAGCATACGCCTCGGCGCCGGAAGACATGGAGGCCGCTCAAGCGGAACTGGACAAGATGTTCCAGCTTCGGCTGGATATTGCGAAGGCGCAGACGGCCTATCAGGTGTACAAGGCCTATGGAAACCAAGGGCTGATGGATGCGATGCATGAGATGGCCGAGGCGGCGAGGAAAGAGCTGAAGGTCCAGGGTGTCCGCGAGGCCGCATATGGTGACAATGTGGATCTCACGCCCTATTTCAGGAGGGCCGCGATTGAGGCCTGTGACTCCGATCCTTTGTGTATGGCCCAGCCGATGCCGCTGCCGCTGAACCCGAAATACCGGCTGCTGCTGAGCCTGGGTGTTCAGGAAGGAATCATGAGGGACTGGGCAAGGACAGAGCTGACTAGGCTGTCGGCGATAGAACCCTCTCTCCAATCGGCAGAGGACATGCAACAGAAAGAGCTGCAAGAGAAAGTCGCCCGCTTGAGATCCGCCGCCGCCTCTCGCATACTCCGAACCAGCGGATCCTGCTCCAGGAGATCCATCGAAGGCAGCGGCTTCAATCGATGAAGACCCGCTTCGGCCTGCATCTTCAGGTCGGCCAGTCCAATGCCGCCCAACGGAGTCTGATATCCCGCTCCACCCCAGTCCATTCCGCCTGACAAGGAGCGAATCAGCGTCATGTTCCGCTGCTCTGCATCCGCATACGCTTCTGCAGCACGGCGCAGCTCTGCTGCCTGGCGCTGCATCTTATCGTCCAGATGGGCAGCCAGCTGGCTGGCTTCCCGGTGCATTTCCTGCACACGGATTACCGATCTCTGCACCTAAGACTCTCCATACTCGGACCGAATGGAATCCTCCATCCGCTCCAGCCCTGCCATACCTCGTACGGTCGTCTCCTCCAACGAAACGGCAAGACGCTTCATTCCATCCGACAAGCTGCCCAGCTTGTCGAGTTGAACAGACTGTCTCATTCTCTTTACTCACCTCCTGGAGCTTGAACTGGATCCTTACAGGCTATCGGGCAAAAAAAAGACGCCGTCCTATCGACCGGCGTCCTCAATCTCATCTCAGTTGTTCAAATCATCCAGCATGGAGCCTTGCACAGTAATGCCGACGATGTCCAGCTCCTTGATTCCCTTCAAGGCCGGAAGAACGTTATAGGCATGTTTTTCTTTGGACAGGTCGATATCCTCGACCCAGGCCCGGATCGTATAGCCGCCGTTCGCCATATTGGCATGCGTATAAAGCGGCAGATTGCCCTTGTTGATCTGAATGGTCACCGTCGTCGTTTCCGTAATCTCATACATCTTGCCGTTCTTCACGTATTCGCGGTATTGGTAGCTGCTCTGGCTGCCCGCCGTGGAAGACTCGGAATAACCCTCCATCACTTTCTTCCAATAAGGATCCGTCGCATCGCCGTCCTGCTCCCGGGCTGCAGAGGACTTGAGTTCCCTCACGGTTTTCTTGTAGCTGTCGCTGACCGTCAGCAGCTCTTTCCCGTCCACGCCCTTGTTGTTTTTGGCGGACAGGACGCCCATTTTGCGCTCGAAGCTTCCCCCGCTGGCGGAGAGCTGCTCGCCCCGGATGTTGACCGCACGCTTGCCGGAGTCGATGTACATCAGATCGGTTCCGTAACGGAATGAGTCCGTCGCCGCCTCGACCAGGTCTTTATGATCCTGCGTATCGTCCGAGGTCGGCTTGTAGGTCACCGTCTTCACCTTGAACGTGTAGATTCCGGCGGGATTGAAGTAGTAGCCCGACTTGATCGGATAGGCGAACTTCTGCAGCTCGCGGTCCGTAGCGAATACGGCCTTGTCATAGCTGGATTTGCTGCCCGCGCCGTTTTTCGCCGCCTCCCTGGCCGTCTTATAGCTGCCGGCCATCGAGGTTTTCACGCCCCAGTCCAGCTCCCCGCTCGCCTGCTGGGTGAAGCTGCGCTCATAGCGGCCGTCGACGGCCGTCCACTTGATCGCCTTGCCGGCCGCATCGACATCTTTCATCCAGCGGACGACGTCGAATTTGTAGGCTTCGTTTTCCCAATACAGCTTTTTCGGCTCGGCCGTCTTGTCCTGGTTTCCCTCGATCTTCTGGTCATATTTATGCTGCACGAGAGTTTTGGAGCCGTTGTAAATGTGGACGAGGAAAGCCTTCGTATCGGTGCCGTCGTCAAAGCTTGCCGACGCCGTCCCTGTCCGCCGCTCGGTTTCCATTCTCTTGCAGCCGCCGTTCTCGTCCGCTTCCGCGCAGTAGTCGTACTCGTATTTCCAAGGCCGGACGACATCGCCGGAATAGAGAATGCTGCCGATCCGGTCCGCCGATGCCGGCTCGGCGCCCTGGAAGAAACGGCCGCCGACAGGATCGTCCCCGAAGTCCTTGCGGTCGACGACCGCCTTGATCTGCGGGTTGCGCGTAATGACCGTTCCCGCCTCGTCGACAGGCGGATTGTTGTCGTCCCGGAACTGCCTGTACAGGTCAGGCGCCTGGTTCGAGACGCTCAGAGCGCCGGCCGCATTGCCGGTCCAGGCATAGCTGGAACCGCCCGGGAGACGGAGAACAGCCGTTATATCCGCTCCGTTGGCCAGCGGGAAGTCCAGCTGCCGGGAGAGGACGTCATAACCGACCTCGATCGGCGTGATTTTTTTCACGGCTCTCGGAAGAGAGTCGATGGAATTGTTTGCCGTGTAGGATTCTTTCGGCGAATCTCCATCCCGGTTGACGTTGAACTGGACGCGGACGTCGCGCTCCGGCATGGTGAACGTCGCATAGAGTACCGATTCTCCGTTTGGATTCAGCGTGAGTCGGCCGGTTGGAGCGGTTCCCTCCTCTCCTTTGACCGAGTAGGCGACGCCTCGGACCGAGCGGTCTGTTCCCGTCTCGACCACACTCCAGGAGAAGGGCGCCGTCACTTGATTCTTGAACGTCGACTTCACTCTGACGCCGATTCTCACCTCGCTGCCGGATACGGCCGCCGATGGCAGCTGCTCGAAGCTGGCCGACAAGTCGGCTTCGGGAGGACCGACCAGATCGAACGGCGCCATCGGGATGCCTAGAAACGTTATTTTTCCAGGCGTATTTTCAATGAAGATCATGCCGTAGCCCCATGAAATCCGGGTCGGAGGCTGAAAGACATGCACATAATCCTGCCATTTTCCACCCAGGCTCGGTTTCGCGCCTTTGTCGAACACGATTCGGTCCTTATACGCTTCATTCTGACGGTTGTAGATGAATTGGCTGTACTTCTTGCCTGCGTACAGCCTGTTCAGCCCTTCCTGAATCGAATCCTCGAGCGTAACGTTCCGATCCGTGAAGCCATTGCCCCGCTTATTGAACTGATTCTGCACGATGAAATAGCGGTCGGTCACTTTTTCCTTGCGCCAAGGCTCCTCGATCATCTTCATATCCTGAATCTTGTGGCCGCTCCAGCCCGCATACCAAGGGGTTCCTTCCGTCGGAACCGAGGAGCCGGCCAGCGTATAGCCCGAATACTCCTTCACCGGAGGATTCATGTGGATCAGCGTGTCGCCATGATCGGATCCGTATACCACTTCAAAGGCATAATGCCCATCAATTTTTTGCGATTCCTGCAGCTTGTTCCGGATCAGATCCTTCCGGTAGGGTCCGAACTTGGATGTATTTTCCGGGAAATAGCTTTCAAGTCCGTAAATATCGAACATGTCCCGGTTGATCGCGGCCAACACTTCGGATGGATCGGAACTGCTCGTCAGCGCGCGCTCCGGAGGATCGCCCTGGGCTGCTGCGAAGGATGGGACTGCCGAAGGGAACAAGCTGGAAACAGCCGCAAGGACTAGAGAGATAGATAGGATTCTTTTCATTTTTCACCCGCATGCCCGCTAGTATTTTTTCAAAATGACCGTGATGGCTGTGTCGCTGTAATAGGCGGAGCCGACCAGCACCTTGTAGGTCGCATCCTCGAATTTTTTCGTTTCGAGCTCCATGTCTCTCTTGTTCTTCTTTTTCGCGTATGCGATGATGGCGTCCACCGTCTTGGCCTCGATTTTCTGCTTCAGGATGAATTCGGCTTCAACTAGCTGCCTCTCGAAGTCCGCACCCTTCAATCCGAAAGGCAGAATGAGGACGATGACCCCTCCGTCTTCCTTCACTTCGGACGGCTCCGAAACGTCGACCAGAAGCTTCGACTCATATTCCTTTTTGATGACGAAGCCGTTGGCATTGATTTCGTCCCCGGTTCCGCCCGTCGCCGGAGGCTTCGCCGTCCCGATTCCCGTCGTATCGATATAGATCGTATTGATTTTCTTGTCCCAGTTGACCGATGCGCCCAGCGCTTCGCTCACGAAGCGGATCGGCACGAACGTGCGGCTGCTCTTCACGAGAGCGGCGGTATCCATGAGCTTCTTCTCGCCGTTGACCTTGTATTCTTTCTTGCCGACCGTCACGGCTACGTTCATGCTGGCAGCCGAGACCGACGCCAGCTTGGCTCCGCTGTTCCAATCCACCTTCGCGCCGAGCGCCTGGCTGACGAAACGTAAAGGCACTTGTGCACGGGAGCTTTTATCCACGAACGGCTGCGCGTCCGGCAGGCTGATCTTCTCGCCATTGACGACGATGCGCAGCGGCAATGCCGCCGCCTGTGCAGCAACGGGAACGGCAGCTGCCGCGATCGTGCCGGCAGCAAGCAAGGAAATGATTTTCTTCATGATGGTTTCCTCCTTGGATTAAATGACGAACAGCAGCACGATGCCGAGGACGACCGCCACAAGCAAAGCCATGACGATGAAAAAGGGGAAGGAGATGCGCGCTTCGATCCATTCCATCCGGCTGAAATGCCAATCGAAAAGGAAGCGGGTCCAGAACCTTTGCCCGGGCTTCAGTTCCCTTTCTCCAAGCCAAAACCGGTAGAAATGGCCCGCCTGCACCATCTCTTCATTTCCCTGCCGGTTTTTGCGGATCATCTTGCGATGCTCCTTTTTGTACCTCTTGTATGTATCGCTCAGATCTTGCCACCAGCGGTCATTCCAGCTTTCCCATCGACGGTAAAGCCTGCCGATCATACGGCCTCTTCGCCAAGATGGTAAAACCGTGGCAAATCAAGCAGATGCGCGCAATAAGCGGCAAACAGCGAAACCTCCTCGACGACGCCGCCCGAGGCGAGAAGCGTCTTCAGCAGCAGCTGCTCGAAGCTGTCGGCGATGAGAGCGTCCTTGATCAGAGGCCTGCGGTTGAGCAGGGATATATCGACCGCCCCGAACAGCCAGTCCATGAACCCCGGGGCATGCTGGAACAGCGGCTGGGCAATGTAGAGGGAATCCCCGGGACTCAGCCCGCTGGCGGTTTCATCGATGATCAGCTCCTGCTCATGGGCAGCCAGATAACCGGCGTAAGCCCGTTCGGTGCGGCGGATCTCGGCGATGATGGCGTCATCTCCCCCCTCGCTCCCGGCCTTGGCTTCCAGGAAGCAGAAGGCGCCGATGAAGTCGCCAGCAGCCTGCCTGCCCCAGCGGCGCAAATGAATGAGCACCGCCTCTGTCGCTTCCTCATGGGATTCGGCCTTTTCAAGATCCTCTCCGATCTGCTTCACCATATCCTCGTTGTTCACCCAGTCACGGGCGTAAGCATGCGCATAGCCCTGCAGCCCGATCCACTTGTTCTGGATCAGCTGCGCAAGCTCCCGGCTGTGCTCCGGCTTCAGGCTGGAGCCTCCGTCCCCATATTCGATCAACAGCTTGTTCGAGAATGCTTCCATTTCCATGGGATCGTTCAAATCAATGGGAATGGATGTCTGCGGTGTAGCCGTCATTTCTTCACGCTCCTGTCGTCATCATGGGATGCTAGGCGCCTGACCTGAAGCTGCCCTTGGCATCCATCGGATCCCAGTCGGGATCATCTACCTTGCTCCAAGCGGAATAAATCACCAGCAGCACATACATGGAAACGGGAACAAAGGCGAGGGTGAGAAAGAGAGGCAGCTTGCCGGCGAACCTCTCTCCCAGAAGATTTCCCAGCGAATAGCCGAGAATGCCTGCGGCGCCTGCGCCTGCGAGCCCGATCGTATAAATGATTCTGCCGGTTTTTGTCTGAGGATTCGCGGCTTCCTGAAAAATGAACCTCCGGAATCTCAAGCCGACAAAAGCGCAAACGACGTTCAGCAGCAAAAGTCCCGCTGCCAGCAGCAGCCCCCCGTCCCAAACCCTCCAGACGATCCCCAGCATGAAAAGGACAAAGAGATTGAATTGGGAGATGCCGAAAATCACTTTCCGCTTGCGGGATTTCTCCAGCGTCCGTGTTCTCCTCATGATCAAAACAAACGCCATGTTCAGCACGCCTGCCGTAATGGCGAACCAGGCCGTCCGTGGCGACCAGGCCGGAATGACGGACATGAGCACGGCGCCGACAAGAGGCACAAAAAAAGCAGCGTACAAGGCATTTGAGCTTCGGGCAGGCCTAGCTTCGCGCGGCATCGATACGCCTCCTTGCTAAAAGAGTGATTTGAGTCCGCCGACGAGCGAGCCGGCCGCCTTCCCGATCAGATCTGCCGCTTGAGAACCTTTTTCAAGAATCTCGTCGGCGGCCTGCTTCGCTTTTTTGACGCCTGTCTCAATCGTGCTGTGGACGGCACCTGCAGCGGCGCTGATCGCTTTCCCGGTGAACTCCGCGCCTTGCTTCAACGCTTTTCCGGCTGCCTTCACGCCTGCGACGGTTCCTTCGATGCCCTTATTGAGCTTGTCTTTCGTCCAATCCTTGATCGCCTTGCCCGTATCGGAGCTCATGAATACGCCGACGCCCAATCCGACGAAGAAGCCGACTGCGGTCCCAAGTCCAGGAACAACGCTGCCGAAGGCCGCGCCGGCCAGAGCGC
>NZ_CBRA020000061.1:0-20700 GCF_000469945.2 Paenibacillus sp. P22
YAAGAATCGTAGGTGTTCTGTTTATCCTTGCAGCCGTTACATCAATTATAGGAGGGCTTATCTTATACAAACCGGTCCTAAATGATCCCGATTACCTGGTTCAAGGTTCCGCGCATGCCAACGAGGTGGTGCTTGGGGCGGTTATGGAATTGATGCTTGTCATTGCGGCGGTAGGCACTGCAACAACCATGTTTCCTTTTTTACGGAAATTCAATGAAACGATTGCTCTTTGGCATGTTTGTTTCCGGTTTTTGGAGGCTGTTGTTATTACGGTAGGGGTGATCAGCGTCCTGTCCCTGCTGGCCTTAAGTCAAAACTATGTAGCAGCGGGGGCCCCGGATATCGCGTCTTATCAGGTTTCGGGTACATTGCTAAAAGCAGTGCATGACTATACATTTTTGCTTGGACCTAATTTATTTCTAGGAATAAATACGATGATGTATAGTTATATCTTTTATAAGTCCAAACTTGTACCCAGGTTCATCCCCTTGTTAGGTATGACAGGGTCTGCACTGATTCTTCTAGCTGCCTTTTTAGAAATGTTCGGGGTCATTGATCAAGTTTCTGCTTGGGGGGCGGTCTTGGCGCTTCCAATATTCGCCAATGAAATGATCCTGGCGGTGTGGCTCATCACGAAAGGTTTTAATGAATCTGCAGTCCATTTGAGCAAACCCTAGAACGGTAATCCAAATACGGTCGCCCGGTGTTCTTCATCTGAAGGAGTAGAGAAATCTACGCCCAAGGGCAATGAAATACTGGTCAAAACATATGCGGCATCGGTAACAGCGGGGGACTGGCGCATGCTTCAGCAGAAGGCCATCCTGCAAAAGGATGGCCTTAAACTTGCCGTTAAAGACAGCACGGAGAACGGTACGACAAGTGATGATAATATTAGAACTCGATTCTAATAAGCCCAAGGGAACCACGACGCTAGTTGTACGAGAGGTATCAACAATATACATGTTAAATAATGTACACGATATTTTAGAAATGAAAGAAACATTCCGCCGTTAGAAATGGTATGTTTCCGCCAATTGATCCGTGTATATACATTGACAATCTTCCGCTTCCTATAGCATAGTTATGATAACTGAATATTGCCTCACACTATCGGTGAGGTAGAGGCGCGGCGTTTAACAGTTTGTAGCGGAGCTTGAGAAGGCGATGAGGCTATGAAGAAGGAAATGCCGCCGAAGTGGGTAATACGCTCCGTATTGCTTGCTGGGTCTGCAGTTAAGAGCTGCAGGACTGTCTCAATGAACCTCCCCGTTCATTGAGTTGAGCTATCTTCCCAGGGAAGCAGAGGCATATAAGGTATTATGGCATCGTGCGGCCTGAGCTGATCTCAGGCCGCTTTTTTTGTTTTGAAAAAAGAGATTCCGGGAGGACAAAAAATGAAGATGAAGACAAAGGTATTTTCGATCTTGCTGCTCTCCGCCATGCTTATGATAACGGGCTGCGGTTCAAAGGGAAATGCCGGATCAACGGCAGAAAATGAAGATACGTTCAAGGTTGGACTGGAAGCGGGTTACGCGCCGTTCAACTGGACTCAAAAAGATGATTCCAATGGCGGCGTCAGCATCGCCGGAACTTCTGAATTCGCAGGCGGCTACGATGTGGAAGTCGCGAAGAAGATCGCAGACGGCTTGGGCAAAAAGCTTGAGATTGTGAAGACGGAGTGGGATGGGCTTGTTCCAGCCTTGACTTCGGGAAAAATCGACGCGATTATTGCCGGGATGTCCCCTACCGCTGAGCGCAAGGAGACGATTGATTTCTCCGACAACTACTACAAGTCCAACTTGGTGATGGTCGTGAAAAAAGGCGGGAAATACGAAGGCGCCACTTCCATCCAGGATTTCAACGGGGCTAAAGTGACGGCTCAACTAAACACTTTCCACTATTCGGTCATTGACCAGATTACAGGCGTATCCAAGCAAACGGCGATGGACAACTTCCCGGTCATGAGAGTAGCGCTCGAGTCCGGAATGATCGACGGTTATGTGTCGGAGCGCCCGGAGGCGGTGAGCGCTTCCGCGGCCAACGCTAACCTCGTCATGGTCGAATTCAAGGACGGCTTCCAAACCTCCGAGGATGACACGGCGATTGCAGTCGGCCTCAAGAAGGGCAGCGAGTATACGGCGAAAATCAACGATATTCTAAAAGGAATTTCGGAAGAGCAGCGCACAAGCATCATGGATGCAGCGATAAAAAATCAGCCTGCAGCCAAATAATGCCAACGGAGAACCGGCTGTATGCCATACAGTCGGTTTTGTAATGAATGAATGGGAGGCATCGGCATGAGTTTGGAATGGATTGTAAAAATTGTCGAAGAGAACTGGCAGATGTTCCTGCGCGGGGCAGGGATGACGCTTTTGATCTCATTGGTGGGAACCGTCATCGGCGCCGTCATCGGCTTGTTGGCTGGCGTGATAAGGACGATACCGACGCCTGGACGTGCCGCGCAGCGGATCATGCTCAAGAGCGCGAACCTTCTTTTGACGGTATATATTGAAGTGTTCCGCGGCACACCAATGATCGTGCAGGCAGTAGTCATTTATTACGGCTCGGCACTGGCCTTCGACTTCAACATGAATGTGCTCACCGCAGCTTTCATTGTCGTGTCCGTCAATACGGGTGCTTATATGGCGGAAATTGTCCGGGGCGGAATTCTGTCGGTCGATAAGGGACAGTTCGAAGCGGCTCATGCGATCGGCATGACTCACATGCAGATGATGGCCAACATTGTTTTACCTCAGGTCATCCGCAATATTTTGCCGGCAACAGGCAACCAATTCGTCATCAATATCAAAGATACCTCGGTTCTTAACGTGATTTCCGTTTCGGAGCTTTATTTCCTGACGAAGTCGGTTGCGGGCAACAACTTCCGGTATTTTGAATCCTTCTTTGTCGCATGCGTAATTTACTTTGTCATGACCTTTACCGTCACGAGAATTTTGCGCTACTTCGAAAAAAGGCTGGATGGTTCCAAAAGCTACGAGATGGAACCCGCCCGATAAGCAAGAGGAGACAGAAACCTATGGAAAAAGTCATTGAAATCCAACAGCTCAATAAAAGCTACGGCATGAATGAAGTGCTGAAAAATATCGGATTTTCCGTCCATCATGGCGAAGTGGTCACCATTATCGGCTCCTCAGGCTCGGGGAAGTCGACGCTGCTTCGCTGCATCAACCTTTTGGAGATTCCCAGCGGCGGAGAAATCCATTATCGGGGCCGGAATATTCTGGATGGCAGCCACCATATTCCCTCCTATCGCAAAAAGCTGGGGATGGTGTTCCAGCAATTCAATCTGTTTGAAAATCATAATGTGCTGAACAATTGCATGGTCGGCCAGATCAAGGTGTTGAAGCGCTCCAAGGCGGAAGCGGAAGAGACGGCAAGGAAATATTTGAAGGTAGTGGGCATGGAGGCTTATATCAACGCCAAGCCCAAGCAATTGTCGGGCGGCCAGAAGCAGCGCGTGGCGATTGCCAGAGCGTTGTCCATGGAGCCTGATGTCCTGTTGTTCGATGAGCCTACATCTGCCCTCGATCCCGAGATGGTAGGCGAGGTGCTCAAGGTGATGAAGGAGCTGGCCCATTCCGGCCTGACGATGCTCATCGTCACGCATGAAATGGATTTTGCTAGGGAAGTGTCGGATCGGGTGGTGTTCATGGATAAAGGCGTTATCGCCGAAGAAGGGACACCGGAGCAAATGTTCAGCCGGCCGAAGCAGGAGCGCACGAGAGAGTTTCTGAAGAGGACATTCGTCCAGCATGATCGGGCCTGACAAGTCCTTACTGTTGATTGGCCATCGGAAGCGGCTGCGCTTCAGGTGTGATAAGATGATATCAGCACCAAAGGCAAACCGGACAGCCAAACCAGGATAAACGAGCAGTTGGAACCGAAAATACGCGTCCCTCCTCTCGTATGAAAACGGAGTGTTCCTCAACCATGTCAACGAATCCAAAGGTAGATGGATTTATTCGGAAATCGAAAAAGTGGAAGGCCGAATATGAGAAGCTGAGAGCGATCGTTCTTGACTGCGGGCTGACCGAAGACTTCAAGTGGATGCATCCTTGTTATACGTTCGAGAACAAAAACATCGTGATCATCCACGGATTCAAAGATTATTGCGCGCTCCTGTTCCATAAAGGCGCCTTGTTGAAGGATGCCAACGGGATTCTGATTCGACAAACGGAAAATGTACAGGCGGCGCGCCAGATCCGGTTCGCCAATCTCCAGGAAATCGTTGATAAGGAAACGATCTTGAAAGCCTATATCAATGAAGCCATTGAAGTTGAAAAAGCCGGTTTGAAAGTGGAATTTAAAAAGAATACCGAATATGCCATTTCGGAAGAATTTCAAACGAAACTCGATGAGATGCCTGCCTTGAAGGCTGCTTTTGAAGCCTTGACGCCTGGAAGGCAGAGAGCTTACCTTCTTTATTTTTCGGCCCCCAAGCAATCCAAGACTCGAGAGTCGAGGGTGGAGAAATATACGCAGCAGATTCTCGATGGCAAGGGATTGAATGATTAGGGGATGCTGCAAGGCTGAGCGGAGCAATCCTTATCGGTGCAGGCTTCAATCCTGACCAAGCCCCGGAAACATTTCATCCTGTTGAGTGCACCGAAGGCATGGCGATTAAACATAAAGGTCAAGGGCAGGGCAGCAGTCAGTCGGCCTGTTCGCGACTATCCAAGATAAGCTTGTCCCCGTCCAGGCGCATTTGCGCCTGCGGAGACAAGCTTTTTTGTCCTGTTTGCCGCCTATAGTCCGACGCCGCCGACCGGCCTGACGCGGATCGGCTCGATCGCGGCGATGAGCGGGCGTGCCTGGCCGATGACGGCAAGCACCTGCTCGTTGCGCAGGGAAGCGGCATGAGCTTCCTCGTTCTGCCACAGCTCGGTAATCCAGATCGTGTCTTCGTCATCGGCCGCTTCATGGATGATGTAGTGCTCGCAGCCCTCCATTTCGTCGAGGGTCTTGGCGGCTCCGAGCAGAAGGTCGAGCAGCTCGGCGCGCTTTCCCGGATGGGCTTTCATTTTACCGAACATTGCATATTTGCTCATGGTTTCAACCTGCCTTTCGTTGATATTGAATGTCGTTTCAGCATATCCGTATAATGGGCGGCCGCTTCTGAGCTCACCTGCACCATCCGCTCGATGAGGCTGGCCGGCTCGATAATCGTCAGGGAGCGGCCGTAGGGAAGGAGGAAGTAAGGAACGAAGGTCTGGAGGGAATCGCCGCCGAGCCGAAGATGCAGCCGTTCCGGAAGCCGCTCTGCGACGGAATGCCCGAACAGCCAGTGTCGGCACAGCTCCCCGAGCGCAAGCGGCGCTCCTTCCAGGACGACGTCGACGAGCGGCTCCTTCTCCAGCGCGCCCGGCATCAGGCTGCTCAGCAAATACTCCTTGGCGGAGAAGCCCTCCGGCTTTTCGAACCGGAGGCTGCTGCTCTCGACGCTTCGGATGCGGTCGGCACGGAAGCTTCGCAGCTCCCCCCCGAAGCCTGCAGAAGCCCACCGTATACCAAGCCCCTTTCCAATGGACGATTCCGTACGGATCGAATTCCCGGCGGCTTGAACCAGTGCTTGAACCAGTGATGGAACCGGATTCTCCGTGGCCCTTGTCGTAATCCATGATGACCGTCTCGCCCGAGGCGGCGGCCTTTTCCAGCACCCGGAGAGCTTCTTGCTCCAGCGGGCCTGTCGGGGAATGGACGACCTCCAGTCCGTCCGCATGCCTGGCCAGCCGGCTCCGTTGTTCGTCCGTCGCGTATCGCATGAGCTTGTCCAGCGCATGGACGAGGTCGGTGCTGTAAGGATAGCCTGCTTCCCGGGCAAAAACGGAAGCCTGGACGAGAGCGCGCTGCTCATCCGGATCGAAGAACAGCGGGGACTCGCTGAACGAATCCAGAATCCGGTAGCCGCCGTTCGGGCCGGAATCGGCCAGGATCGGAACGCCGCTGGCGCAAAGGGAATCGATGCAGCGGTAGATCGTGCGCACGTGCACCTCCAGCGACTCCGCCAGCTGTCTGGCGGTCATCTTGCGGCCGGAGCGGAGCAGCCAGAGAATCGAGAGCATATTGTCGGCTTTGGCCAATGGACTCAGTCCCTTCGCAGATGTCCGTCATAAGCAGGCGGTTTTGCCGCTGACAGCTTGAGAATGGAATTCAGCGCCGTTTGCGCCTGATGGAGATCATGGGTGCCGTTTCGTCCATTTTAACGGAGTCAGGGCAGGGGAGCCATTCCCTTCTCCACCCAGGTTTCATAACTCGGGCCGTATACATCCGGAACGCGCAAGCCCGCCTGCCGCATCAGCACCGTCATCTGCCCCCGGTGATGGGCCTGATGCATGACGGTGAATCGGAGCGAAGCGCCGTTTGCCCACAGCTCGCCGCCGATTTCCTGCTTCTGAAGCAGCGTCTCGTCGCTCCACCCGGAGCGGACGGCATCCGCAATATCACGGCTGACGCGCCTGTATTCCGATGTGATTCCCTCTGCGGAATTACGCTGCCCTGCATCCGCGGGGGTGAAGTCCAGCCCCATGGAGGCCATGTAACCGATCGACTCCGCCAAATGCCACGCAATCATTCCGAGCGTGCGGCGCTTCTCCGCGACCGGCCGGGCGAGCGATTCATCGGTGAGAGCATCCAGTACGCTTGCGGTCAGCTCCGCTTCCGCTTTCCATTCCTTTTCAAAATCCTCGATAGACGTAAACATCAAGCATCCCTCCACTGGGCGGCTCAGCCGCCGATTCCGTTACGGAACAAGCATAACGGACCCTCACTGACAGCTGCGGTCAGTGATGGGAAGGTTTAGTTCACGATTTTCCCGTTGACGTATGTACGCCCTGCCATTGAAGCCTCAAGCACCCAATTGTCGAGAGCCGCTTTGCTGATGTAAATCCTTCCTTCCACGACGATGTACGGCAATGCGTTCGTTACGCCGGAGTTCATTCTTAGTGCCCTCTCCGCGCTGAGGATTTTTTCCAGCTGGCCCTGGGGAATGCCGAGGTACCCTGCTGCCGCATCGATCGTAAGCAGCGGCTTGTCCCAAGGAGATTCATAGCCGGCCGGGCTGGAGACGGCGGGCTGGACGATGGCTGGGGAAGCGTCTTCCTTGCTTGAGGCTACAATCAGGCAGCCGCCGATAAAGGAGGCGCCAAGGACAACGCTGGCGATTAAATTCGAATAGGTGCCGAGTTTCATGGAGAACTCCCTTCCAAAGCAGGATCTCTTCTATCCTATCCAAAGAAAATATCCATGTCACGGAATAAAAGGGGTTGAATGGAAGTTGGATTTTGATCGGATCAGTTCCGGGTCCAGATCGGGCTGCTTTTTGCTCTTTTCGACCAAAGGGAGCAATGGTACCGGACCAGACGCGGCTGAAGCGGACTGAGGCTGGAATTCACGCTTTTCTTCAGCACATAGGGGACGAAGCCGCTGCCGGCAAAGATGAGGACTTTGGCCAGATGCCCCTCCTCCATCAGCCAGGCGGTGGCGGATCCGGCGGCGAAGTCGAGCCATACCATCTGGTGGAAGGCATGCTTGGGCAGGATGAAAATGAACTGGCTCTTGCGGACAAACGGGATGGGGACGGTCATAGCCTGGCCTCCTTGCAAAGGGAAACATGTATGGACCATCCTATTCGCACGGTGAATTGTCCCATTCCAAGCAAAAGTCGGCCCCGACTCCTGCCCGCTTCATGCCCGCCCGCTTCGGAATCGGTCCGGCGTATCGCCGGTCAGGCGGCGAAAGGTCGCGATGAAGTGGCTGACGTCGCGGAAGCCGGTCTGGCCGGCAATGACTCGCAGCGGCTCGCCCGGACGGCTGAGCAGCAGCTCGCGGGCTCGGCGGATGCGCAGCCGCACGAGGTAGGCGTAGGGAGACAGGCCGAACAGGCTGCGGAACAGCGTATTGAGCCGGCGGCCGGAGAGGCCTGCGGCTGCGGCCAGGTCCCCGAGCCCGATCGCCGGCTGGTGAAGATTGGCCTCCAGCCAGGACAGCAGAGGCTCGAGCTGGCGCAGCCGCTGCGACACGCCGGCGGCTTCGTCGGTGCTGGAGTACGTGCGCAGCGCCAGCAGGAACCGGTACGCCTGCTGGGACGATTCCAGCCCGAGCGGATCGGCTTGGCCTTCCAGCAGCTCCAGGCTGTTCAGCAGCAGGCTGTCCAGAGGAGATCCCGGCTCCCAGCGGTAGAGCGCCGGACTGGACAGCGCCAGCGACGCCATGAGGCCCGGCAGCTCGGGTCCGGCAAAGGTCAGGTAGGCCGTCTGCCAGACGCCGCCTCCGCTGCGGTAGCTATGGGCTTCTCGCGGCGGCAGGAGCAGTCCGCTGCCGGGCGGCAGCGTCTCCGCATGGCCGTTCCAGGAGACGCGTCCTTCGCCGGCGAGCGTCTGCAGCCAGTGGTAGACCGGGTAGCCGTCTCCGCGATGGAACGGCTCCTGGTCCGGGTTGAAGCCGATGCTCTCCAGCTGGACCGGCAGAGGCCTGTCCTGCAGCTGGACGGGAACGACCCGGCGATGTCCGGCGATGTTCATCGTTATGGACCTCCTAAGCTCAACGTAGTTCCATATTCTTATATATGTCGGCCATAAGATTGGATTTTAAGGAGATCATTCCTTTTTTAAAATGAAGATATCCTTATATTACACCTGGAAGAGGTGCCTGATCATGATAAATTCGAAACTGCCCAAGATTTGGTATGGAGGCGATTACAATCCCGAGCAGTGGGACGGGGACACCTGGGCGGAGGACCACCGGATGTTCAAGCTGGCCGGGATCGATGTCGCCACGATCAACGTGTTCTCCTGGGCTCTCGATCAGCCGGACGAACATACGTACGACTTCGCCTGGCTTGACGAGCAGTTCGAGCTGCTTCACGGGCAAGGCATCGGAATCTGTCTGGCGACCGGCACGGGAGCCCATCCGGCCTGGATGGCGAAGCGCCATCCCGAGGTGCTGCGGGTGGATTGGGAGGGCCGCAAGCGCCGCTTCGGCGGACGCCACAATTCCTGCCCGAACAGTCCGGTCTACCGCCGCTATTCCACGGCGCTGGCCGGCAAGCTGGCGGAGCGCTACGGCCGGCACCCGGCTCTGCTCATCTGGCACATCAGCAACGAGTACGGCGGCTACTGCTACTGCGACAACTGCGCGGCGGCCTTCCGCGGCTGGCTGCGGCAGCGGTACGGCGCGCTGCAGGAGCTGAACCGCGTCTGGAATACCCGCTTCTGGGGCCACACCTTCTATGACTGGGAGGAAATCGTTCCGCCGAACGCGCTCAGCGAGGAGTGGGGCGGCAGCCGCACCAACTTTCAGGGCATCTCGCTGGATTACCGGCGCTTCCAGTCGGACAGCCTGCTGGACTGCTTCAAGCTGGAGCGCGATGCCGTCAAGGCGCTGACGCCCGACATTCAGGTGACGACGAATCTGATGGGCTTGTATCCGGAGCTGGACTATTTCAAATGGGGCAAGGAGATGGATATCGTCTCGTGGGACAACTATCCGTCCATCGACACGCCGCCGAGCTTCACGGCGATGGCGCATGATCTCATGCGGGGGCTGCGCGGCGGCCAGCCGTTCATGCTGATGGAGCAGACGCCAAGCCAGCAGAACTGGCAGGCGTACAACTCGCTGAAGCGCCCCGGCGTCATGCGGCTGTGGAGCTGGCAGGCGGTTGCCCGGGGCGCGGACACGGTCATGTTCTTCCAGCTTCGGCGGTCGGTCGGAGCCTGCGAGAAATACCACGGGGCCGTGATCGAGCATTCCGGCCATGAGCATACGCGGGTATTCCGCGAGGTTGCGGAGCTCGGGCGGGAGCTTGAGCAGCTCGGCGATACGCTGCTGGACGCAAGGGCGGATTCCAAGGTCGGCATCATATACGACTGGGAGAACCGGTGGGCGACGGAGCTGAGCAGCGGTCCGACGGTGGCGCTGAACTACGCGCAGGAAGTCCACAAGTATTACGACGCGCTGTACAGCCGGCATATCCAGGCGGATATCATCGGCGTCGAGGAGGATTTTTCCCGCTACGATCTCGTCATCGCTCCCGTGATGTACATGGTGAAGCCAGGCTTCGCGGAGAAGGCGGAAGCCTTCGCTGCCGCCGGCGGAGCGTTCATCACGACGTTTTTCAGCGGCATCGTCGACCAGAACGACCTCGTCCGGACCGGCGGTTATCCAGGCGAGCTGCGGAAGCTGCTCGGCATCTGGTCCGAGGAGATCGACGCGCTTCTGCCGGAGCAGCGCAACCGGATCGTCATGACGGCATCCGGAGAGCTTGCGGGCGGGCCGGACGCTCAAGACGGCGGCCCGCGCGCTGTCGCCGGCATGCGTTCCGAGTATGAATGCGGCTTGCTCTGCGACTTGATCCATAGCGAAGGAGCGGAGGTGAAGGCGGTCTACGGCGACGACTTCTACCGCGGCATGCCGGCTCTGACCGTCAACAGGTTTGGCGAGGGGGAAGCGTGGTACGTGGCCTCCAGCCCGGAGCCGGCTTTCCTCCGGGACTTCCTCGGAAGCCTGTGCAGCAGACTCGGCATTGAAGCGCTTGTGGAGGAGGCGTCGGCGGAGCTGGAAGCCGCCGTCCGCGTCAAAGACGGAAAACGGTACCTGTTCCTGCTCAACCATGGAGCGGAGGAGGGATGGGCGGCGCTTCCGGCAGGCGGTGGCGTCGATCTGCTGACCGGAGCGACCGTCGGCGGCCGTGTCTCCGTGCCGGGAAAAGGCGTGCGGATCGTACAATCCGGCCGGATTTCATAGCGGTTGTGCTAAAATAGCCCTTAGAGGGCGGGAAGCCCCCGCCCAACGAGGGAGGACTGTCGATGAACCGAATTACGCCTCATGCGGGCGCCGGGCCCATTGTCGTACCGGTGCCCGAACCTTTCAATTACGCTGCCGCCCTGGCTTATTTGAGCCGCTCCAGCGATGAAGCGCTCTATGCCGTGGAGGGGAATTCGCTGGTCAAGCTGTTCGCGCGGGGCGGGGAAGAGATTCTGGTCCGGGTGGATTACGCGGAGGATGGCAGCGGTACGGCAGCTGTCCCTCGTCTCGTCGCCACGTTTCCGATGGGAGACGCCCCTTCTCCAGCCATGAGGGAGCATATTGGAGCTTATATGCTGGAATGGTTCGATCTGGACCGGGATCTGGAGCCGTTTTATGTCCTCACGGAGAGCAGCGATCTGCTGCGCGAGGCCGGCCGGACGTTCCGGGGACTGCGGATGATCGGCATCCCGGATCTGTTCGAGGCGGTCTGCTGGGCGATCATCGGGCAGCAGATCAATCTGGCGTTCGCTTACACGCTCAAAAAAAGGTTCACCGAGACGTTCGGCCGCTCCGTAAGCTGGAACGGGCGCGAATATTGGGCTTTCCCGGAGCCGGCCGTCGTCGCTTCGCTGGAGCCGGCCGACATTATGGCGCTGCAGATGACCGGCCGCAAGTCCGAATACCTGATTGGAGCCGCCCGTCTGGTCGCGGACGGTACGCTGGACAAGCCGTCGCTGCTCGAGGCGGGCTGGGAAGGCGCGGAAAGCAAGCTGGTCGCTATTCGCGGCATCGGCTTGTGGACGGCCCATTATGTCATGATGCGCTGCCTGCGCATGCCGGAGGCGCTGCCGGCCGCCGACGTCGGGCTGCTGAACGCGATCAAGGCGGCCGGCGGCATGGAACGCAGGCCGACGGCGGATGAAGCCAGGGAGCTGGCCCGGCCATGGAAGGGCTGGGAGGCCTATGCGACTTTTTATCTATGGAGAACCTTGTATTGATCAATGGGAAGCAAGCGCGACGGAGCCGGACGATCGGACCCGAATCGCTAGGGGTTGCTAGGGGCAGAAGGCGTCTCCGCCAGGGGACGCCTTTTATGATTCTCTTTTGATCCTCATTCGCTGCTGGAAGCGTTTGCTGTCCGGAAGAGCGAATGCAGGTTCGCGCCTAAATGGAAGGGATGGACGCCTGCTGCAAAAATTTATTTCATTTATTGATATAATTCGACAGTAATAGACATTAGTTCGATGGTACTATGTGGAAAGAGTTTATGTGTATTTCAGCCTATTGGTGTTCGCTAACAAATAATGGATGCTAGAGAAGGAGATGGCGATTTGAATAAGGTCATGCCGAAAATTGTCATTTTGGGCGGGGGCGTGGCGGGAATGAGCGCGGCCCATGAGCTCGCGGAGCGGGGCTTCAACGTTTCCGTCTACGAGGCAAGGTCCATACCTGGAGGCAAAGCCCGGAGCATGGATGTGAAGGGAAGCGGCACCGAGGGAAGAAAGGATCTCCCCGGAGAGCACGGCTTCCGCTTCTTCCCTAAGTTCTACAAGCATCTTCCCGACACGATGAAGCGGATTCCCTTCCCGGGCAACAAGCGCGGCGTCTTCGATAATCTGGTGGAGGGCTCCCGGCTCGGCGTCGCCTTCGACGATCGGCCGATGCAGCCGTTCGTCACGGAGTTCCCGGCGAACGCCTCCGACTGGAAAGTGCTGCTGGAATCCATTTTCGGCAACGATCTGGGCCTGACCCGGGCGGAAGCCGAGCACTATGCCGGCAAGCTCTACCAGCTCGCCTCCAGCAGCGACCTCCGCCGATACCTGGAATACCAGCGTGTCTCCTGGTGGGATTTCATCGAAGCGGACAAGCAATCCCAGCAGTTCCAGCGCATTCTCGCAGGGCTGTCCCGCATTCTTGTCGCCGCCAAGGCCAAGGAGGCGAACGCCTGCACGATCGGCACGGTGGGAGCGACCCTGATGATGGATATGATCACCCCGGGAGGCAGCGCCGACCGGCTGCTGAACGCCCCGACCAACGAAGCCTGGCTGAAGCCGTGGCAGGACTATCTTCTCTCGCTCGGGGTCGAGTTCCATCGCAATGCCCCGGTCAAGTCGATTGCCTGCGAGAACGGCGCCGTGACCGGCGTTGCCGTCATCGTCGGCGGCGAGGAGGTGACGGTTGTGGCGGATGCCTACATATCTGCATTGCCCGTAGAGGTCATGGCGGAACTCGTCACGCCTGAGCTTGCCAGTGCCGATCCTCTCCTCGGCAAGCTCAGGACGCTCAGCGAATCCGTCGAGTGGATGAACGGCATCCAGTTCTATCTCAATGAGGACGTCGAGCTGATCCACGGCCACATCATCTGCATGGACAGCCCTTGGGCGCTGACGCTCGTCTCGCAGAAGCAGTTCTGGCCCGGCATCGATCTGACCCAATACGGCAACGGGCGGGTAAGGGGAGTCATTTCGGTCGATATCTCGGATTGGCAGGAGAAAGGCATTCTTTACGGCCGTCCCGCCATGCAATGCTCGGCCGAGGAGATCAAGAACGAGGTGTGGGCGCAGCTCAAGAAAAGCTTCAACCATGAGGCGGAGCTGCTGCGCGACGAGCAGCTGGAGCATTGGTTCCTCGACGAGGACATCCAGTTCCCCAATCCGAATTCCGTGACCAACATGGAGCCTCTGCTCGTCAACAGGGTGCATACATGGGACTTGCGGCCCAACGCCTATACGGCCGTGCCGAATCTGTTCCTGGCTTCCGATTACGTGCGCACCAATACGGATCTCGCCACGATGGAGGGCGCGAACGAGGCCGCACGCAGAGCCGTCAACGCCATCATCGATCATTATGATCTCAAGGCCGACAAATGCAAGATATGGGATATGTACCAATACGATTGGCTGATCTTGAACCGGAGCAGGGACAAATCCCGGTGGGAAAACGGGCTGCCCTGGAACGGCAGAATTGTCGGCTAGAGTGGATAGGAAGGATTTCCTGCCGTGATTGAAAATATAATTGCACGCGAATTCCAAGGGCTGATGTATTATCTGACCGCGTGTCTGCTCTTCTTGATCATTACGCCCAGAGTATCGTTCATACGCCATGGCCGCAAAATCCTGTTCGTTCTCATCCTCATCGTCCAGAGCTACTTCTATCTGGCCTACGAAGAAATCGATCCCTTGGTCTACGCGCTCCATCTGACGCCGGTGTGCGTCGCCATGGTCGCCTTGTTCGAGGGGTGGATTCCAGGGACGGCGACCGCGGCGGCATTCGTATGGGGCAATGTCTTCATTGCGGGCAACGACTGGCTTCCGCCTACCATCGCCTGCGCCGTCGTGACCGTGCTGGGCATCATCTTCCATTACCGGATCAAGCTGTCGGAGTCGATCAGGCTCATGATTCTGCTGCATATTCTCTTGAAGAGCGTTCATATCGGAATCAGTTACGGCTTCATGGCCGAACAGGGGATCACTTTCAGCCAGACGGAAGTGCTGTTGATTACAGTGGGCTCCCTTCTCTCCGCTCCGCTTGTATCCTACACCTATTATTTGGTGAAGCATCAGGAGAGGATGACCGAGGAGCTGTTCAACGCGGAGAAATACCATCTCATCGGGCAGCTGACCGCCTCCATCTCGCATGAGGTGCGCAACCCGCTGACGACGGCCAGAGGCTTCCTCCAGCTGATGGGCAAGCCGGGACTGGACCAGCAGGCGATGGATCGATACCGCAACCATGCCCTTGAAGGCATCGACGGAGCCAATGCCATCATTACCGATTATCTCAATTATTCCAAGCCCTCCGTCGAAGAGCCGAAGCCGCTCGATATCCGGCAGGAGCTCAGCAGCGTCGAGCAATGGGTCAAGCCTTTATGCGTCATGTCGGGCATCGAGTTCGTGACGAGCCATTCGACGGAAGAGCCGCTCATCATTGTCGGGGACTCGAAGAAATTCCAGCAATGCCTGCTGAATATCATTAAAAACGGAATCGAGTCGATGCCGGAAGGCGGCGTCCTTACCGTCAGCACGAGGCAGTAGAACGACAAGGCTCTGATCTTCATCCGGGATACGGGAGTGGGGATGAACGAGCAGCAGCTGAAGCGCATCGGGATGCCGTTCTATACGACCAAGGACAAGGGAACCGGACTCGGACTCATGGTCGTGACGAACCTGATCAAGGCGATGGGCGGCCGGACGTATTACCGCAGCAAGCCGAATCAGGGGACGATTTGCGAGATTCATTTGCCGATGGCGCCGAATCCGGCGTCCTCCTGATCCTCAAGCCGGCGGAGCGTCAATGTCCAAGCGGCGTCATCCGGCCCGGCATGGCCGCCGGGCGGCCGGAGAAGCCTGTTCAGCGGAGCGGACAGATCCAGCAGCGCGAGCAGGTCGCTGCGCTGGAGCGCGACCAGCTGGTAAGCGATTCGCGCTTCCTTGCCGTTCGGGCCGTGCAGAGCGCCCGGGAGGGGAGTTCCGTTGACCGCAAGCGCGGGAAGAATGGAGCTGCCGCCTGTTATGGCGATGCCGGCCAGGTAGATTCCGCCGGCCTTGATCCGGATGGCGCCGGATGAGCTCAGCGAGCAGGCTGGATGCCGGGCCGGGCAGCTTTTGCTGAACGCGAGCCCGGGCTGCGGCGCATCGGCCGAACATCGCCTGCAGCCGGTGAATCGGATGATGCCGTCGTTCCCGCCGGAACGGCCGGCGGAGGATGCGCAAGTCATGGGATGCCTTCTTCCGCTTTGTATTCTGTCTTCCCAGCTATCTTATGCAGCAGCCGAAAGGAGAACGACGCCTTGGAGCCTCTTCTTTACCACTTCAGCGAGGAGTCCTTCATCAGCCGCTTTGTCCCCCGGCCAAGGCCGGGACGTGACGGTCTGCCTGCCGCGGTATGGGCTGTCGACGAAGAGCACAGCGTGAATTATTTCTTCCCGCGGGAATGCCCGCGGATCATCTACGATCGCCAGCCCGGGCTTGATGAGCGGGAGGAGCAGCTGTTGTTCGGGATGTCCGGCGCCGCTCGGATCGTTATGGTCGAGAGCCGATGGCTGGAGCGCATTCGGGCCGCGGTTTTGTACCGGTATGAGATGCCTGCCGCCGCATTCCGGGTGGAGGACGCAACCGCGGGATACTATGTTTCGAAGGAGACGGTCGTCCCGCGATCGGTCGAGCGCATGACTGATCTTCTGGGAGAAATCGAGCGAAGCGGCGCCGAGCTCCGCGTGACGCCAAGCCTCTTTCCCGCCAGGGATGTCATTCGGGGATCGTCGCTGCGCCGGTTTTCCATCATCCGGTTCCGCAACGCGAGATAAGACTTTTCAGCCGTTAGCTGAAGGGTCTTTTTTTTGAATTCAAGAATAAGAAGGTATAAATAATTTGAAAATAGTTGACATAAATTTATGTGATACCTATAATTTCGTTGAAATTATGTCTTCGTACCTTGTTTTACCAAACAAAACAGGAAGGGAGGCTGAAGCAGGACTGCAAATCGGGGAGAGGAAGAGAGGGCTCAGGGCGGCAAGGAAGCGTCAATCATGTTCATGACGGGAGGAATGGAATTGTCCAGTTCTGGAAGTTCGAGACAACCTATATTGAAAGCGCTTTTATCGTGGGTGCTGGCATTCGGTCTGATGACGCCTGCCTTTGGGCCGGCAGCCGGAGCTTCTCCAGCGGGGGCGTCGGAAAAAGGGAGCGTGCCGGAATCCGTATACGGCGGCGTTCCGGATCAGGTATACGGAGAAAATACCATGTTCTCCTCTTACATTACGGCAGAAGGAGACAAGCTGATGGAGGACGGCAGGGAATATCGCTTTGCCAGCCTCAACTATCCCGGTGCGCTGGGGGACTCGGCATTTTCCCAGGACGACGCCCTGCGCACGATCAAGGCGATGGGCGGGAAAGTGACCCGCTCCTATGTGCCGTCCGTTCTCCGTTACGACGGATCCAACAAAGGCTCGGCCTTTATCCTCGGACCGGATTCCAGCGGCAGGATGCAGTTCAGCGAGGAAGGCTTCGCCAAGATGGACCGCATGCTCGCGCTTGCCAATGAGACCGGCGTCCGGATCATCATCCCGTTCGTCGATCAATGGCAGTGGGTCGGCGGCATTGAAAGCTATGTCAACTTCGTCTATCCCGGTACGATAACGGGTGATGCGGCGACGGATCCGGACGGCTGGAAGTTCTACACCGACCCTCAGGTCATCGGCCTGTTCAAGCAGGTCGTCCATTACATGATGAACCGCACCAACACGATTACGGGAGTGAAATACAAGGACGATAAGGCGATTCTGGCCTGGGAGACGGGCAACGAGCTGGGCGGCTACAACCAGGACAAGTTCCCGCAGTCATGGACGGCGGAAATAGCCCGCTACATCAAGGAGGAGGAGCAGCCCAAGCAGCTGCTGCTCGACGGGCGCTTCTCGATCAACGCCGCTTCGCTGACGGACGATCATATCGACATCGTCGGCAATCATTTCTATACCGGCAATTTTATCGACAAGATCAATGCCGATGCGGCTATGGCTGCAGGCAAGAAGCCTTATATACTGGGCGAGTTCGGCCTTTATACGACCAAGGAGCCGGTGGAGGCCCTGTACAACGCCGCGCTGCAAAACGGCACCTCCGGCATCATGATCTGGTCGCTGAGACCGCATAAGGAGGACGGCGGATTCTACTGGCATGACGAGGATCCGGGCAACTGGGCCTCGTATCACTGGCCGGGCTTCGCCTCGGGCGATTATTACGGCGAGACGGATATTATCCGGACAGTATACAACTACGCCCATTACATGAATGCGCTGGATAAAGGCAAGACGTCCGCGGTTCCCGCAATCGAGGCGCCGGAAGGAGCTCCGGGCCTGTTCCCGATCGATTCGGTCGCGGACATCAAGTGGCAGGGCGTTGTCGGAGCATCGGGCTACGAGGTGCAGCGCTCCGCAGACGGGATGAACTGGGAGACGGTCGGGACCGGCGTCTCCGACGGCGGACGCGCCGGAACGAAGGCTTTCCACGACGAGCAGGCGATCACTGGCGCATCGTACCAGTACAGGGTGCGCGGAGTCAACGAGTCCGGCGCATCGGCGTGGTCCAACGTCGTGAGTACGACGGTCAGACATCTCATCACGGATGAAATGAGCCTTATGCAGAGTCCGAAGGAGAATCGCCGGACCTATGCCTACGACCAGTCCTCCAATGTCTTGAACAAGGCGGACAACTGGAATGAGCTCGGCCAAGGCTTCAAAGCCTATGCCGCCGGCGCGATGCCGGGCACGCTTACCTATGCGGCGCCTGTTCCGCTGGAGGCGGTGCGGATAAAGAGCGAGGGCGGCGGAAAGATGCGGCTGTTCGTCTCCTCGGTCAACGGCAAGTATGCGGAAATCCAGCCGAGGCTGGCAGACGGGATGTGGACGGCAGACGCGCTTCCGGCGGATACACGATACGTGAAGCTGGTCATCGACGGCGGCAGCTCCGTTCTGATCGACCGTGTCGAGCTGGAATACGCCTATTCCGGTCAAGGCTATCGGCCTGTCCCGGCGCCGGTGCGCAGCGGGCTGATCGTAGACCGCAGCTTCGACGGTCAGCCGGACTCGGCATCGGGCAATCTGGCCGTTCGCGGCGCTTCCGCCGGCACGGAAGGGCTGCCGGTCCTCAGCCGCCTGGACGGAGAGCATGCGGAGCTTGTGTACGCAGCCGCAGGCGACATGAATTCCTACCGGTTCACCTCGTATGCGAACGGCGGAGAGGAGCTGCAGCTGTCGGGTTCAATCGACGGCCTGAATTACCAGCCGCTGCAGCCGGCCGTGACCAGCAAGGAGACAGCCGGCGGATGGAGCCGCAAGGTGTATGCCGGATTCGAGCTGCCGGCGGGCACCCGTTACATCAAAGCGGATTATCCGGCAGGCGGAAGCCCGGAATCTCCGGCTCTCGCCAAAGCCGATATCGGCTTCGGGTCGGCGCTGATTCCGCTCACGGAAGCTCCGCCCGCCAACGTCCTCGAGGATGGCGAATACGATTACGGCAAGGATGAGAGCATCGCTGCCCGTTATGAGCGGGACGAGGATGGGGGCCATGCCTCGATCGCCTTGGACGGCGGCTCGAAGAACCGGGGCAGCTACGGAGCGAGAATCAGCTACGAATTCGGCTCCGCTTCGTTTGCGGGACTGAGCAGGCCGATCGGCCATGCCGACCTGTCTTCCTTTGATGCCCTGCATGCTTGGGTGAAGCCGGACGGCAGCGGCAGTAAGCTCGGCTTCAGGCTCTCCACGGGAGACGGACGGATATGGGAAGCAGCCGCTTCGCTGAGCGGCACGGCAGCGCGCGCGCTGGAGGTCAAGCTTGCGGACTTTGCGCTTGCGGCGGGGGATGCGGGCCGAGGCCCGATCGATCTGTCCGACGTAACCGGATTCGGCCTGTATGTGGGCAAGACGGAGGGGACTTCCGCCGCAGCGGGCAGCATCGTCGTGGACGACGTGCGGATGGCCAATGCCTCCAAGCTGGACAATTTTGAAGGGTACGGCGGCTACAATGCCCTGGTGCAAAAAGCATTCGCGCGCAACACCGGTGGCGGAGTCCTGGATGTATCGCTGGACGGCTCCCGCAAATCCGAAGGCGATTACGGCTTGCGGATGGACTACGACTTCAGCGGTCCGGGATATGCGGGCGGCAGCTTCAGCCCCGATTACCTGAAGCTGGACGGCTATGACGGCTTCAGCTTCTGGCTGCAGCCGGACGGGTCGAACAATGAGCTGGCGATCCAGTTTTCCGACGACGCCGGGAAGTTCTGGGAGACGAAGGCGGTCTTCCGCGGCAGCGATCCGCGCTTGATGTACGTGCCGTTCAGTTCCTTCCGCTATCCGAGCTGGTATGGCGGCGATCCCGGCGACCGTCCGGATCCGACCCGGCAGATCAAGACGTTCTCCCTTTATCTCGGCGGATCGCCGGATTCGCTGTCCTCTTCCGGGACGCTGTATGTCGACGACATCCAGGGAGCGGACTTTACCGACAGGCTGAACGCGGCGTCCGTAGCCATCCGGGATAGCGGAGCCGTCATCGGAACGCTGCCTTACACCCTCAGCGGCACGGCCGTCGGAGCGGAATTCGTCCGCATCCAGGTCGGCAAGCAGACGTTCCATGCTCCGGTGAAGCCGGACGGAACCTGGTCGTACGCCACTTCCAAAATCGCCAACGGCATGAAGGAGGCGACGGCTGCCATCGAGCTGTTTGACGGGACCGTCCTTCACAGCAGCATGGCGGCATTGAACGTGAACGTGCCGGGCAACCCTTATGATGACGGCACGGCGCCTGCGGCGAACAACCGGCTGCTCAATCCGGGCTTCGAGGAAGCCGTCGATGCGGGCGCATGGCCTGTGCTGCCGAAGCACTGGTCCAGCAAGGACGCCTCCGGCGCCGAGGTTACGGACGGCATTGTCAAGCTGGAGGGCGGGGCGCGTACGGATCAGTATGCGCTCGTCCATTGGAACGACAAAGCCTATGAAGCCACGACTTCGCAGGAAGTCGACGGCCTCGAGCCCGGCATCTACGAGCTGAAAGCCTGGACGAAGTCCAAGGGCGGCCAGATTGCCGCCGAATTGACGGCGACGGGCGATCAGGGAGCCGTACGGAAGGCGGCGATTCCGCAAGGAGAGAGCTCATGGGCATCGGTGAAGCTGTCCGGGCTTGAGGTTCGGGAAGGCAAGCTCACCGTCGGCTTCCATTCCAAGGACAGCGGGGGCAACTGGATCAAGGTGGACGACGTGTCGCTGATCAAAACGGCGGACCTGCCGGGCGGAGAGCCGACGCCGACGCCTGGAGGAGGGGCGACGCCGACGCCCGGGGGAGGAGCGACACCGACGCCTGGAGGAGGGGCAACGCCGACGCCTGGAGGAGGAGCGACGCCGACGCCTGGAGGAGCKKRGACRCCRRCGCCTGGGGGAGGAGCGACGCC
>NZ_CBRA020000062.1:0-32292 GCF_000469945.2 Paenibacillus sp. P22
GAAGTGTCCGTGCCGATCTTGGCCATGCGGAGGGTGCTCAGGTCGACCGTGCGGAGCGTGCCGTCCGTTTCGGAGAAAGCGACTTTTCCGCCGTCCGGRCTTCCCCGAGCTGCTCAGCGAGCTGCGCGGCTACTTCGACCCGTCGCTAGGCACGGCTGCTCCAGGCGTGCGCGCCGTTCCCGGCGAAGGGCTCGACATTCCGATCTGGCTGCTCGGATCCAGCGGCTTCAGCGCCCAGCTGGCCGGAGAGCTCGGCCTGCCGTTCTCGTTCGCCAGTCACTTCGCTCCGGATTATCTGATCCCGGCGCTCCATTTGTACCGCAGCAGCTTCAAGCCGTCCCGCCACCTGGACAAGCCGTATGCCATGGTAGCCATCAATATCGTCGCCGCGGATTCCGAAGCCCAGGCGGCTTATCTGGCCACCTCCCAGCAGCAGCAGTTCCTGAACATCGTGCGCGGACGCACCGGGATGCTGAAGCCTCCCGTCGACAGCATGGACGGACTGTGGTCGGAGCAGGAGAAGGCGGTTCTCGCCAGCACGCTCCGGTACTCGATCGTCGGCACGAAGGAGACGATCAAAACCCGTCTGCCGGAGATTCAGCAAGAGACCGGAGCGGATGAATTCATCATTGCCGGCCAGATCTACGATCAGGAGGCCAGGCTGAAATCGTACCGGATCGCAGCCGAAGCCGTGAACGAACGGAATGGCTGAATGGAAAAAACCGGTGTATCCAGAGCTTCTTCAGCTTGGATATACCGGTCTTTTTTATTGATAGCGTTTGTAAGAAACTGTATACTATAGAATGCCGCTCCAGTTGTTTTTACTACTGAAGCATGTACATATCGGATCGATTCATTTCACCCCATATATTGATCAAAGAGAGGGGCCCTGCAGGTACGATGTCCATACGTGTATTGGTTGTCGATCCCTATCAGCTGGTCCGCAGAGGACTCACTTCCATCCTGTCCGGCGAAGAATCCATCGAAGTCATCGGCGAAGCCTCCGACCGCAAGGAAGCGCTTGCTCATATCCAGAGCCTGCAGCCGGATCTTTGCATCATGAACAACCGCATCAATCAGCAGAGCGGCCTGGACGTCATCGGCAAGCTCAAGCAGGCCGGGGCGGGATGCCGATTCATGTACCTCACCTCGTCCATGAGGCCGGCCGAGCTCCAGCAGGCGCTCGACCTCGGCATCGAGGGTCTGGTGCTCAAGGAAGCGCTCCCGGAAGAGCTGATTCACGCGGTTCGGATGATCCATCGCGGCCGCAAGTATTATGACGTCGAGCTGCTGGAATCCAGACTGGCCGACAAGCCTGCCGAGAACTACCATAATCTGACGCCCAAGGAGCTTGAGGTGCTGCAGATGCTGAGCGAGGGCTTGTCCAACAAGGAGATTGCTTCGCGCCTCGTCGTTACGGAATATACGGTCAAGAAGCATGTCAGCCAGGTGCTGTCGAAGCTTGAGCTGACGGACCGCACCAAGGCTGCGCTGTTCTATCATCAGAACGCCATATTCCAGAACATCGGCTGAAGATGTTTCGAATAACCCGTCCGGTTCCGGTCGGGTTTTTCTTCTATTCTTGAAGCTGTACGGAATTCCCTCTCGGATGGTCAGATGCCTTCGAGCGGCCCCGCGATGCCTTTCCATGGCAGCAGGCTTACGAGTGCATAACCTTTGACTTCCTTCACCGGTACCTGGCCCAGCTCGGCACTGCGGCTGTCGAGGCTCTCGCCCGGATCGCGGTTGTCGCCAAGCACGAATACGCAGCCCGGCTGGACCGCCGTTTCTTCCATGTCCATCGCTTTGCCGGTCGTGTACATTTCGGGGAGGGACTTGCCGTTCACATAGACGATGCCTTCATGGATCGCCACGTGGTCCCCTTCGGTCGCGATGACCCTCTTCACAATGCTGTACCCGAGCGCCGCGCTGTCCACGATGACCACATCGCCGGCATCCGGCTTCGCGAAGTAGGTCGAGACCTTGTTGATCAGCAGAATATTGCCGTCCCCGAGCGTCGGCGCCATGGAATGCCCGTTGACACGGTCGAGCCCGATCGTATGCGTGAGCAGGAACAATCCCAGCGCGAGCAGGATGATATAGCGAATCCAGCCGATCAGCTCGGACTTTCGGGCTGGCTTGGCCGGAGCCGCCTTCTCTTCAGCCGCTTGGCTCGCAGAGGAGGCCGAGCCGCTTGATATCGATCTATCCTGTTCAAACGTCTGCTCGCTCATAGCTGCAACCTTCTTTCCTCATGTCCACTCAACGGTTACGGCTGCTCCGGGGCAGCATATACATCAACGGTCACGGAAGGCGCAGGAGGAATCGGCTCGGATATCGTGATGGCGCTGAGTTCCGCGAGCGCTCGGCTCTCCACGGACTGGATGCTCTCTGCGTAGGCCCTCTTCTGCTCCTCGCTGCTGAACTCGCGGCTGGCAACAAGCTCCCTCGATCGATTCTTGATCGCCTGGATAGCGGCCTGCTTCTGTTCGGCCGCATAAGCCTGCAAAGCCGCTTGATGCTCTTGAAGTTTCGCTTGGAGTTCTTTCTGCAAGACGATTTTCTCGGCTTCGGTATCCGTACGGATCTCATCGCGCATCTTGGCGATGACCTGGTCGGCGCTCGATTGCATCGCGAACCGCAATTTTTCCTTAAGATCCACGTCCGCGAACGATACGCCAAGCGAAGCGAAGGCCGTCACGCTTGCAGCCACAACTCCAAGCAAAACCCGGGATTTCCATTTTTTCGACGATGCGCCGGTTGAACCCCTTTGTTTTCTCATTCCGTTCTCTCCCTTCGATGTTTTTTCAGATCAAATCACAGGGATTGGCTCCAATCCCCGTGTCGACCCGCGAATGCAATTACTTGTTGATGGAGTTGGCGACGTCTTCCAGCGCTTTCAGCGCTGCAGCCGTATCCGTATCCGCAGCCGCTTTAACCAGAGCTTTGTTCTCCGCGACTTGTTGAGCGGCGTAGTCGCTCAGCGTTTTGCGAAGTCCGGCGATTTTTTGCTCGAGGTTTTTGCGCACCTCAGCGTCTGCCGTCGTTGCGCTTTGATCGATCAGAGCTTTCAGCTCGTCTTTGGCCGCTTGGATCTTGGAAGCCAGATCGCCTGTGGAGGATGCTTGGTAAGCAGCCACGTCTTTTTTGACCTGCTTCACGCTTTCCTTGCCTTGAGCGTCGAGGTCGCTGTTCAGGCTGATTTTGCCTGCTTCTTCAGCACCTTTGACCGCAAGGTTGCCCACGAAGTTGAGGCCCGTGATCAGGTTTTGCGTATCGCGGCCGATTTGGTTGTTCTTGATGTCGTTTTTAGCAGTCGTGACTTGGTTGACGTAGTCGTTTTTCTTCGAGTTGATCGTCGTCATCGAAGCGTTGGATTGCGCCTGCTGATCCGACACGATGGCTTGCTTGGAGCTGGCCGTAAGCGCCGTGAACTCGGTTGCGTATCCGCTCAGCTGGTTTTTCAGCTCGAGAGCCGCGTTAGCCGTCACCGGAACGGTAACCGTGTTCGTGAAGTTCGTTTTGTACCAGCTTTGGAATTGTCCGGAGATGTCCGTTGCTGCGAAGACGGAACCCATGCCTGCGATGAGACCTGTTGCCAGAACGCCTACTGCTACTTTGCTTTTAAGGGATTTCATTGCCATGATTGATTGTCTCCTTTAAATGGGTTTGGGTTTGTCGGGTATGAACAAGTTATGTAATCCTCCTGATCCGGCTTACGAGCCGATCAAGGACTTTCTTCCCCGGATGTCTGCCGATTCAGCCATTGATCCAGGGTCTGTTCCAATGCCTGCTCCAGACCGGTCTCGGCTTCAACCGTCCTCGCCTGGGCAGCATCCCGGAACTTCTTCTGGATGGCTCCCTCGACGCCTTGGCTTCCCCGCAGCTCGGCAGCGGCTTCATCGATCTGCCTGCTGTAGGATTCGCTTCTCGCCCGAAGGGCGTCGGAAGCTTGCTGTCCGGCCAGATCGGCAAATGCCTTCAGCTGCTCGGCGGATTGTTGCGTCTGTTCCTGGACAAGACCGGCAGCAGAGGCTCGGATCGATTCGCCGGCTGGCTCCTCCCGCCCCCAGCGAAGGGAGCCTGCCTTCTGCGAGAAGGCATCCTTGTACCAGGCTTTGAGCTGCCCTCCGGCGTCCGAGGCGCCGCTGGCTGTTCCCGAACCAATGGCCGCCGCGAGCGCCAAAGCGGCAATGCCTGCCGTCAGAACCGTGCGTTTCATATCCTCACCTCCGCTTTCAGTCTCCGGGACTATATTCCTGGTGTCTGAACTCAGTATAGGGCTTGAGAACGGCTTAATCGTCACTATTAAGGATAATTCTGGATATACCAGTAAGTTCCAAAGAAATCGAGTATATGGGGTATAGATTCTTTCTCCCCGCGAGCCCTTTTGGGGAAAAGCCGGAAGGCAACCATCTCCAATGGGAGTAGATGATCTACTCCTTTAGATCCAGATTGGAAGCAATTGGGCTCGTTTACGTTGAATGAACAGCGGTTATATAACGTTCACGACATCAAATCTGAAGGAGGCGGAAGAAATGAGCAAAAAAATCGTAGGCGTATACGACACGGAAGACGCGGCGATCAGCGCGATCGAGGATCTCAAGGCGCGTGGTGTCGACAGCGACGACATCTCCATTCTGGCGAGGGACAAGGGCGACGTAGCGGCGATCCAGGAGGAAACGGGCACGATGGCTCCCGAAGGGGTCGCGGCCGGAGCCGCAGGCGGCGGAGTGCTCGGAGGCCTTACCGGCCTGCTTGTAGGCATCGGCGCCCTGGCCATTCCCGGCATCGGCCCGATCGTCGCGGCCGGACCGATCGCTGCTGCGCTCACAGGCGCGGCCGTAGGAGCCGGAGCCGGCGGACTTGTCGGCGGCTTGATCGGCCTTGGCATTCCCGAGAATGAAGCCAACATGTACAATGAATATGTACAGGACGGCAATATTCTGGTGCTGGTCGAATCCAAAACCGAACGGGACCACGATATTTACGATTCGCTCCGTTCGACCGGCTCCATCAACGCGCCTTCTTACGAACGC
Organism: Paenibacillus sp. P22; assembly: GCF_000469945.2. Taxonomy (NCBI): domain Bacteria; kingdom Bacillati; phylum Bacillota; class Bacilli; order Caryophanales; family Paenibacillaceae; genus Paenibacillus; species Paenibacillus sp. P22. Next base: position 5,040 of record NZ_CBRA020000062.1, read on the forward strand.
GACATTCAGCCTTATAATCAAACGGCCGCAGCGTCCGAGCATGTCGGAGCGGACGGCGCCGTGCCTGCAGCCGACGTGTACCCGGACGGCGAGCCGGTCCGCAGAGCCGGCCTTGACCCCTCGCCAGGGGCAGGCCCCGGTCTCTCCGACGCCGGCCGCGACCGGGATGGACGCGTCATGGGAAGCGACCGCGATCCGGTCGACGGCAGCTACAGAGCCGGAGACGGCTATGCGGAGCCGGACCGCACGCATGACTCCCGCTACTACAGCGATGAAGAACGCCGGGACGGCCATGTGCCGCTGAACCGCGACCGCAACGGGGACGGCGACGTCACTCTGCGCGAGCGGGCGGAGAATCTGGGCGACAATGTGAAAAACCGCTTCTGAACTTATCTATAGAAAAAACATGCTGAAAACAAAAGAGGCTGTTCCGGTCCTTGGCGGACCTGGAACAGCCTCTTTCAACTTAAATAAAAAGCTTCTACGAAGCTTCCTGGGCTTCCTGGTATGCGGCCGGAGCAGCTTCGCGCTGGCGCCGCGACATCATGATGTTGAGGATGATCGCGGTCAGCGATCCCGTGACGATGCCGCTCTGCAGCAGCATGGACGCTTCCGACGGAAGCTGGCCGAACATCGCCGGCACGGTGGCGGAACCGAGGCCGACGGCGAGGCTGCATGCCACGATCATCAGATTGCCTTCCTTGCGCAGGTCGACTTCCGAGAGAATGCCCATGCCGGAAGCGGCGACGGAGCCGAACATGACGATCATGGCGCCGCCCAGCACGGCGCTGGGCACGACGGTCGTCAGCGCCGCGAGCTTCGGCAGCAGGCCGAGCAGCACCATGATGGCGCCGGCAGCGACGATGACGCTCCGCTTCTTGACCTTCGTCAGCGCAATGAGCCCGACATTTTGGGAGAAGGCCGTATAAGGGAAGGCGTTGAAGATGCCTCCCAGCATGATCGCAGCTCCCTCCGAGCGGAGGCCGTTCACGATCTGCTTCTCGTCGACCTGCTGGTCGGTCGTCTTGCCGACAGCGAGGTATACGCCGGTCGATTCCACCATGCTGACGATATTGACGAGGATCATCGTCACGACGGCGACGAGGCTCACATGCGGAGCGCCGAAGTAGAACGGCTGCGCGATGCTGAACCACGAAGCGTCCCAGACGCCGGAGAAGCTGACCATGCCCATCGCATACGCGGCTGCTGTGCCTGCGGCAAGGCCCACGAGCACCGCGATGGCTCGCATGAAGCCTTTGGCGAAGCGGCTGACGACCAGAATGACGACGAGGGTGAGCAGCGCCAGCAGCAGATTGCGCGGAGCGCCGAAGTCAGCCGCTCCTTGACCGCCGGCGGCGTTGTTCATCGCGACCGGGATGAGCGAAAGCCCGATAATCGTGACGACCGATCCGGTGACGACGGTCGGGAAGAAACGCAGCAGCTTGCCGTACAGAGGTGCGGCCAGAAGAACGAACAAGCCGGACAGGATGATGGCTCCGTATACGGTCGCAAGGCCGTATTCCTTGCCGATGACGATCATCGGCCCGACCGCCGTGAACGTGCAGCCGAGCACGACCGGGAGGCCGCTGCCGAAGAAGCGCGTTTTCATGACCTGCAAAAGAGTGGCGAGGCCGCAGGTGAACAGGTCGGCGGCGATCAGATACGCGATCTGGGTCGGCGTGAGCCCGAGCTCTCCTCCGACGACCAGAGGAACGACGACGGCGCCCGCATACATGGCGAGCACATGCTGAAGGCCGAGCGTGACGGTTTTGCGGCGGCTCAGCATCCGGCTCCGTCCATTCCGGCGGCGCCGGCCGCAGCAGGCTCGGCTTCAAGCTCGCTGACATACGTGACTCGTCCGGGCGCCATCGAGGCGATCCGGGCCAGGGAGTGCACCTCGACTCCGCGCTCCTCCAGCAGGCCGCGCCCTTCCTGGAAGCTCTTCTCGATGACGCAGCCCACGCCGCACAACCGAGCGCCAGACTGCTTGACGATATCGACGAGGCCGACAAGCGCCGCTCCGGTAGCAAGGAAATCGTCTACGATCAGGACGCGCTCTTCCGGTCCGAGATAGTTCTGGGAAATACTGACCTGATACGTCTCCTGGCGAGTGAAGGAATGGACCTGAGCCGTGTACAGGTTCTCGGTGAGCGTCACCGCTTTTTTCTTCTTGGCGTAAACGAAAGGCACTCCCAGCGCGATGCCCGCCGCCATGGCGAACTGGATGCCGCTCGCCTCGATCGTCAGCACCTTCGTAATTCCCCGGTCCGCAAAAATCCGCGCGAACTCGCGTCCGATCTCCAGCGCCAGCTCCGTATCGACCTGATGGTTCAGGAACGAGTCCACCTTAAGCACCTTGTCCGAGAGGATTTGACCTTCCCGGCGAATGCGTTCTTCCAGCTGTTTCATCGTTGTTCAGCGCCCCTTTTCCTGTTGTCCGGCCTCTTGGAAAAAACAAAAAACAGACCCCACTGAGCTGGTACCCTCAAGTGAGATCTGCCTGATAAGACAAGTCATTGATACGCCTCATGCTCGTCCGGCGCCAAGCTGCGCGCAGACGGAACCAAAAAAGGCGTTCTCACTCATAGTCGGACGATTGCATTGGTCATCCGGTAGAAACTTATGGGCCATATCCCCATGATTATACGAGTTATGAAATTGCGTTCGTTGTTATTTTGTTATCCTACACGGTTACACGAATGCTGGCAAGAGTAAAATCTGACAAGATCCGTCATGTCTCCATTCCCGCCCGGCCTCACTTCTCCTGCACCCGCATGAGCACAAGACCGCTGGCGAACAATAGGACGGAGCCGAAGTAGAAGATGAGATCCAGCGTGAAATAATCGACGAGGAATCCCCCGGCGATGACCGCCAGCCCCGAGAATGTAGAGGATGACCGCGACCGCTGTGAACAAGAGGGCTCTTGCGGACATGCTTGCGCCCTCCTTCCGGGTTGAGGAATCTTGCGTCGATCGGCCTTTTTCAACCATCTATCGGACATAGGATCCGCTATTTCGATCAATGGGCTCTTTTTCACCACCTATCGGACATACGATCCGCTATTTGTGAACAAATCCCCTTATATCGATAGCACTGAGACAAATAAGGGATCGTATGTCCGATAAACAGACCATCCATGCGGTTTATCCTAAAATAGCGAATCCTATGTCCGATAAAAAGCTCCGTCATGCCTGTTCATGCCTTTCGATGCCAACCTAGAACAAATGTGAATGGATAACTAGGGCCCCCGCTTGGTGCAACCGACTTCCTGCTTTTTGAATCCATCCATTGCTTCCCAATCGGATTCAGACCGACCGATTGCTTGTATTTCAACTCCAACCTCCTGCTTTCCTAATCCGTCAAGGTGGATTGCATTCAGCTTGAATCAGGCTGACTGCCTCCAGCTGCATTCCAACCTACCCGCTTACAACTTGGGTTCGGACCGATTGCTTTCCACTTTAGCCCGACCGTGACATCGCTCCCTTACCGCATCCCGCTATCTTCGCTCATCCAAACACTTGCCCGCCATCAACCGACGCGTACCGCCAAAATGATGCATTAAACGGGCATCCTTTCCGCCTTCACGAAATCAAATTCTTCGACTGGCATGGCTTCATCTAGCGGCATGCCCTTCCACCAATCCGGATTGCCGGTATTACCCGGGCGTCATCCCGGTCCATTTATTGAAGGCGCTGTGGAACGCGCTTGGCTCGGAGATGTGGAGCAGATAGGCTACTTCCGCAATGCTGTGCTCCTCCCGCGCCAGATAGCGGACGGCCAGCTCCTTGCGCAGCTCGCCGGCCAGCCGGTTGTAGCTTGTGCCCTCTTTCAGCCTGGCCTGGAGGCTCCTCGGACTCATGCCGAGCTCCTTTGCCGTCTCCGTCAACGATGGCAACGCCGCTCCCGGCCGCTCCAGCAAATGCCGGGAAACTCGCGCAGAAATTCGACGGCCTTCCTGCATTCCGTCGTAGACCCGCTCCACCACGGATTGGAACGCTTGGCGGAGCCTTTCATCCGCTACCAGGACAGGAAGCTCCAGCACCTCCCGTGCAAAAAGAACCTCGTTCCTGTCCATGCCGAAGCACGGAACGGTGCCGAATACTTTCGCGTAAGCCTCGAGCTCGGCGGACGGCTGATGGCGCAATACGCCGGATGGAGGGACGGTCCGGTCGAATGATCGTCACGATGGACGCTCCAGCATGGTATTACCGAACCATACGAAGGGATTCCGGCATCCATGCCATGAAAAAAGGAACGCTGGACTTCTGCGGAATCGCCCCTGTCCATACGACCCGGATCGGCGGCATGAAGGGTTCTTCTCCGGAGCGCCTGGCCGCTCTGCTCAGACGGACCGAAAACCTCGGGCGGAGATTGGGTTGACCGCCTGATTCGAAATCTTCTCATGCTTGTCAGCGCCTCCCCTGGCCGTCCTGCCTTATTCAGCGGATGACGCTCGGATTGTAAACCACCTTTTTTCTGTACAAAAACCTCGTCTCCGGTCGGCCCTAAGGCCGGCAGAGACGAGGCGCATACGTAAAAGCATTAGAACCTAGGTTCACCCCTCCGTGAGCTGAACCCGTTTGTAGAGGACAACACATCCTTAGCGGCTACCTGCTGACGAACGGATTTCCGCTCTCCCAGAATCGCCACGGATAGCCGCGGGCCTCGCCGCTGTTGTCGATGCCGATACGGGGGCCCGTCGAGATGACGCCTGGCTTCCTTCCAGCTGCGATATATAGCGGCCTGGCATACATCGGGTGTCCATAATCCGCCATCGTGATGCCGAGCGCCTTGGTCAGCTTGCCGGGACCGCTCGTCAGATCACGCCGTTTCTTGTCCGCGCCCCGCCGCTCGATCATAAGCTCGAGCCCTTCGCAAGGCTCCACCGCGCGAATCAGCACGCCCTCCGGGCTGCCAGGCTCCGCGCTGACGACGTTGAGGAGGCAATGCGTATGCATCACATGCGCATAGGCATGTCCGGGCTCGCCGAACATGACCTCCGTCCGCTTGGTCCTGCGGCCGCCAAAGCTGTGCGCCGCGCGGTCGTCCGGACCGCGATACGCCTCCGTCTCCACAATCCATCCCGCCGCCGCGCCTTCCGGCGTTTCCTTGACGAGCAGCATCCCGATCAATGCCTGCGCCAGCTCCAGCGTCGGCTGGTTGAAAAACTCCCTGCTTACCGGCTGCCAAATCATGCTCTGCGCCTCCTTGTTTTCCTCGGATAGATTATAGCATCCAAGGACTGCCTCTCGGCGCCCCAGCCGCTCATCATCTTCCTTCAAAGACAGCTCCAACGGCCTCAATCTGGCGGAAAATTGCAATTACGGGGTAGGTGAGCGGGCGAATTTCTGATACAATAACGGAAAATTCAAACCGGACGAGGGGACTTGGCATGGAATATATCAGTACGAGAGGCAAGGTAACCGGAGTCGGCTTCATCGACGCTATTCTGATGGGACTGGCGGACGACGGCGGCCTGCTGGTGCCCGCAGAGATTCCGCAGGTGTCGGCGGAGACGCTGAAGCAGTGGCAGGAGCTGAGCTATCAGGAGCTCGCCCTGGAGCTGTTCACCCTGTACATTGGAGACGAAATCCCAAGAGATGAGCTGCGCGCGCTTGTCGACGACAGCTACTCGACGTTCCGGGACGAGTCCGTCACGCCGGTCCGCAGCCTCCGCGGCGGCCTCGACGTGCTGGAGCTGTTCCATGGCCCTACCTTCGCCTTCAAGGACGTCGCTCTGCAATTCCTGGGCAACCTGTACAGCTACGTAGCCCGCCGCACAGGCTCGACGATCCATATTCTCGGCGCGACCTCCGGCGACACCGGCGCTTCCGCCATCGAAGGCGTCCGCGGCAAGGAAGGCATCCGCATCTGCATCCTCCACCCTCACGGCAAGGTCAGCAAGGTTCAAGAGCTGCAGATGACGACCGTCGACGACGCCAACGTGCTCAATCTCGCGATCGACGGCACCTTCGACGACGGCCAGCGCATCATCAAGGAGCTGTTCGCCGACGTAGAGTTCAAGCACCGCTACCATCTCCGCGCCATCAACTCCATTAATATCGCGCGCATTCTGGCGCAGACGGTCTATTACTTCTACGCCTACCTGCAGCTTGCCCGCCGCGGCGAGACCGCTCCGGTCAGCTTCAGCGTGCCGACAGGCAACTTCGGCGACATCTTCGCCGGATACCTGGCCAAGAGGATGGGCTTGCCGGTAAACAAGCTGATTCTCGCGACCAACGAGAACAACATTCTCGCCCGCTTCGTCGCCGAAGGCGTCTATCAGCCCGGAGAGTTCCGCGGCACGTACAGCCCTTCGATGGACATCCAGGTCGCAAGCAACTTCGAGCGCTACCTGTTCTATCTCTACGGCCAGGATGCGGCTTCCATCTCGCGCCTGATGGCCCGGTTCAAGGAAGAAGGAAGCCTGAGCATCCCGGCGGAGAAGCTGGCCGCGGTCCAGGCGGACTTTGCCGCTTACGCGGTAAGCAATCAGGAATGCCTGGATACGATCGCCAGCTATTATCGCGATACGGACTACCTGCTTGATCCTCATACTGCATGCGGCGTAGCGGCCGCAGACCGTCTGGCCGCTCCCGGCGAGGCGACGGTGGCGCTGTCCACGGCCCACCCGGCCAAATTCGACGAGTCGATCCGGCTCGTCGGCATCGAGCAGCCGTTCCCGCCGCAGATCGCCAAGCTGTTCGACCTGCCGCAGCATCAGCAGCTTTCCCCTGCCACGAACGAGGCGATCGCGGAGAAGCTGGCTGAGTTCTTCTGAATCCATTCAAGACCGGAGCCTCATGGCGCCGGTCTTTTTGCTGCGTGCATGACGCCGCCTCACCGTTCAGAGGGCATCGGCACGCCCTGTTTGAAGCCAGGAGGCATTCAGGCGCTGCTCCCTTCCATTTGTTCGAACTATGATGCCCTTCGAGAACTATTTCCCGCTGATTGGCGGTCCAAGGAGGATTCTCTCATGAATGAAGCTTATTCATTTCTGAAGCCGGTTCCGCTCAGCGGCGATCTCCGAAAGGATATCTATGAATTCCTTGTCCGCAGCGGCCGTGAGGATACCGCCGAGCACTGCCTGGCCGTAGGAGCGGAAGCCCGCCGATTGGCCGAAGCCGCCGGATGCAGTCCCGCCCAGGCGGAGCAGGCCGGCTGGCTGCATGATATCAGCGCCGTCTATCCCAACGACATCCGCATAGAGACAGCGAGAAGGCTGGGCCTCGACGTGCTGCCTGAAGAAAAGGCCTTCCCGATGATTGTCCACCAGAAGCTTTCCAGGCAAATGGGACATGATCTGTTCCGCATCCGCGATACGGCCGTCCTGGATGCCGCAGGCTGCCATACGACGCTTCGGGCGGGTTCCACGCCCTTGGACCAGGCCTTGTTTGTCGCGGATAAAATCAAGTGGGACCAGACGGGAGAGCCTCCCTATCTGGATCTCCTGCTGCCGGCGCTGGAGCGGTCGGTGGCGCATGCCGCGCTCGCCTATCTAACGTACATGTGGAACCAGCGGGACAGGCTGCGGGTAGTCCATCCGTGGCTGCGGGATTCCTACCTGGAATTATCCGCCGCGCTTGCATAAGCAGCCCCCGCTACAGCCATTGCCCGGGCAATAAAAAAAGCCCGCCGCCTGCTGTCGAGGCGCGGACTGCTTCTGATTGCCGGCCTGCCATGCGCTTGCCGCATGCCATTCGGCTGTCAGACCTTCGTTTATATCGTCTTGATCTCAAGCACCTCATAGCTGATCTTGCCCATGGGCGCGTCCACTTCCACCACGTCGCCTACCCGCTTGCGGAGCAAGTTCTTGCCGAGCGGACTTTCGTAGGAAATCCGGTTCTCCAGCACATCGGCTTCGGCAGGAGATACGATCCGGTATTCCACGTTCTCGTCGAATTCCCGGTCATGAAGGACAGCGACCGAACCCACGTTGATCGAGGAAGTATCCGTCGTGGTCGCTACGCGAGCTTTCTTCAGCATCGCCTGGATCTGAAGAATTCTCGTCTCCATGAAAGCCTGGTCGTCCTTGGCCGAGTGGTATTCGCTGTTCTCTTTGAGATCGCCGTAGCTGATCGCCGTCTTGATGCGCTGGGCGAGTTCCCTGCGACGCGGTCCTTTGAGGTCCTCCAGCTCCGCTTCGAGCTTGGCCAGACCTTCAGCCGTCAAGATGATTTCGTTATTGTCCATTCCTGATCTCTCCTTCAAGTCCTGCTCCCTCTAGTGTAGCACAAAAAGGCCTCGCGAATGCTCCGCGAGCCCGGTTGGCCATTTCCACTCCTCTCGGAGGGGGAGGACGAGAAGGAAAAAACAAGTCCAACTCCGAGCATAGGACCGGGCTTGGACTTGTTTCATGGGAAGATCACAGCTTCGATATCTCCGCATCCCGATCAGCGGAATCGAGCTTCCCGTTCGCTGCGGCGATGCCGCCGACGTCGCCCTTGATCCGGTATTTCCCACGCAGCGAGCGGTAGCCGAGCTTCCGGTTCACAGCCAGCATCGGCTCGTTCAGAGAGTCGTTGTCCGTGCGCAGATAGAGAGCCCCGGTCCGCTGAGCGAGCCGAATGGAAAGAAGTTTCAGCGCCAGGGCGATGCCGCGGCCCCGGTAGTCCCGATGCACGCAAGTATATTCATGGTACATCCCGCGCGTCTCCTCAAAGTAACGCAGGCTGCAAGCGCCCACATACCGGTCGCCGTCCAGCGCAAGAAGAACCCGTTCCGGCGCATAGCCGTCCCCGCGCAAATACCATTTCTGCCAATCCCCGAAGCCCGGAGGCGTCCCCAGAAACCCCGGGATATCCTTGAAGGTGGGAGACTCCAGCTCGTAAAGCAGCTGCTCTCTTTCCTCCTCCGGCATAGCCGCCAACGAAACGAAGCGGATGCCCTCGCTCTCGAGACGCTCGATGACGGAGAGATCCGCGTGGAACGCCGCCTCCTCCGCTTGCTTGAGCTCGAGCACCGATTGCCAGGAACGGCGCTCGATCCCGAATCCGGACTGCTCGGCGAACCGAAGCGAGCGCAGATCGTCGTCCCATACTTCGGTATAGATCTGGCCGGCCCCGATGGATGACGCCCAAGCGGCCGCCTCCGCAAGCAAGGCTTGGCCAACGCCGCGGCCTCTGAATGCCTTGGATACGACCAAGGTGTGGTACAATCCGCCCGCCTCTGTCCACGGAGCGCGCCAGGTCCACAAATAGCCGACAATGCGGCCGTCTTCATCGACCGCCGCTCTCCGGAAGCGGTCATACCCTTCCAGCAGGCCATCCTCATTCACATACAGATGTCCGTGCTCATACAGCTTGCTGTCGGCTTCCTCCAGGCTCTCCGCCGTCGTCGGCTCAGCCAGCTCCTCATTCCATACAGCGGCAATGCCCTCGTAGTCATCCGGCAAGACCAGCGGACGTATGTTGAACTCCATGCTCGAATCCCCCTTATAGCGCGGTTTCCCGCTGCTCATGAGATTCATTATGGAGTCCATCCATTTCCAGGTAAAGGTAAAAGACCGCTATATCCGCCTTTAACCGCGCGGAGCCCACAGCATGATCGATACCCCCGCCAGGCATACCGCCGCGCCAAGCCAGTCGTACAGATCCGGCGGCTTGCGGTCGACGAGCCACCCCCAAAGAACCGCCATCGCGATGAACACGCCGCCGTATGCGGCAAACACCCGGCCGAAGGACGGAAAGCCCTGCAGCGCCGGGATGACTCCGTAGGAGACGAGGAGGATGCCTCCTGCGATTCCGAACCAGAGCGGCTTGGATTCCCGCAGCCACAGCCAAACCATATAACCTCCGCCAATCTCGGCAAGTCCCGCCAGAAAGAACAGCAGCAGCGCTTTTCCCATACTTATTCACATCCTTCCGTGCAAGCCTCCCGGCTCCATGCTTTTGTCTCCGCTTATCGTATACATGGGAAAACCGGTTGTCCAGCCGCAGCAGCGGCGTACCGATCCGATGCCGGGATGCTGGAATCCTGCCGTTCCTGTCCCTGCAAATGGCGGACAGGCTGCCGCCCCGGCCTCTCAGCCTGGGGGTGCGCACAAGCGAAAAAAAGCAGCCCGCCTAAGCGGACTGCCGGTGTCTTGGAATGGCTGGGACGGCTCAGACCGCCGCCTCGCTCTTGCCGCCGTCCGAACGCAGCTGCTTGCTGCGCAGCTGGCCGCAGGCCGCATCAATGTCCGCGCCATGCTCCAGCCGCACGCTGCAGCTGACGCCGTTCTTCTTGAGCGTGTCGTAGAAGCCGTCGATCGCCTCCGGCGTGCTGCGCTGGTACTGGCTGTGCTCGTCGACCGGATTGTACGGGATCAAATTCACGTTGGCCAGCTTCATCAGCTGCGGCCGCGAGGACATCAGATCCGACAGCTCCTGTGCATGCTCCCGCAGATCGTTGACATCCTTGAGAAGGATATACTCGATCGTGATGCGGCGGCGCGTCCGGTCGAGATAATAATCGATGCTCTCCAGCAGCTTCTCGATCGGAATCGCCTTGTTGATCTTCATGATCCGCGTACGCAGCTCGTTGTTCGGCGCATGCAGCGACACGGCCAGATTGGCCTGCACGCCGCTGTCGGCGAAGTCGCGGATTTTGGCGGAAAGGCCGCTCGTCGAGACGGTGATATGCCGCGGACCGATCGCCAGCCCCTTCGGATGCTGCACGATCGCCAGGAAATTCATGAGATGGGTGTAGTTGTCGAACGGCTCGCCGATGCCCATCACGACGATATGGCTGACCCGCTGGTCCAGGCCGGCTTCGTCCAGATACAGCTGCACCCGCATGATCTGCTCTGCGATCTCGCCTGCAGTGAGGTCGCGGCTCTTCGCGAGCAGGCCGCTCGCGCAGAAGCTGCAGCCGATGTTGCAGCCGACCTGGGTCGTGACGCATACCGACAAGCCGAACTTGTGCTTCATGAGCACCGTCTCGATCAGATTGCCGTCCTGCAGACGGAACAGGAACTTGACCGTGCCGTCCACCGACTCCTGGCGCGTATGCTCCTCAAGCGTGCCGAGCCGCCAGTTGTCCTCCAGCAGCTGCACGCATTCCTTTTTCACTCCGGCTTCGGCCATTTCGCCGAATGTCCGGACGCGTCTGCGGTAGAGGCTTTCCCATACCTGCATCGCATGAAATTTGCGGTGTCCGCGTTCCCCGAGCCAAGCTTCCAGCTGCTCCTGGGTAAGTCCGTACAGCGTGTTCATCTATATTCAAACCTCTTTCTTCTTTTCAGCATCCAGGCTCGCTTTATCGTCCCATAAGCGGCCCGATATTTCAAGCCGGGACAGGCCTGGCCATGCACGCGGGCACGCGGGCCCGACGACCTGCATCCTTTCGCCGGAAAAGTCCGCTCTGAAGCTGATAATCATCGTCATTGCGCTGAAAACGAGTCTCAATTAAAAGAATTGTAACCATCTAATAATCGGAGTAATATAATAATAACTATAATTTAAATGAAAGGTCGGGATCCGTTTGGCTGATTTTCATCATCTCCAGCACGTCAAGGAGCAATCCCGGTCCAAGAAGACGTTATGGATTACGCTGCTTCTGACCTTGTTCTTCACGATCGTCGAGATCGTCGGCGGCCTCCTGTCGAACTCGCTCGCCCTGCTGTCCGACTCCGCCCATATGATCTCCGACGTCATCGCCCTGGGGCTCAGCATGACGGCCATCTACATGGCCTCCCGGCAGCCGGATGCAAGGTTCACGTTCGGCTACCTGCGCTTCGAGATCATCGCATCCTTCCTCAACGGGCTCGCGCTCGCCGTCATCTCGCTCGGCATCTTCATCGAGGGCATCCGCCGCTTCCTTCATCCGGAGCCGATCCAGTACGGCCTGATGCTCGCCATCGCCGCCATCGGCCTCGTCGTCAACCTCGTGCTGACGATCGTCCTCAGCCGCAGCATGAAGGAAGAGGACAACCTGAACGTGAAGAGCGCCCTCTGGCATTTCTTCGGCGATCTGCTGAGCTCGGTCGGCGTCATCGTCTCGGCGCTGCTCATCCTGCTGACCGGCAGAGTCTGGTTCGATCCTCTCATCAGTCTCGTCATCGGAGGCATCATCTTCATCGGCGGCGCCCGCATTACGCGCGAGGCCTATCTCGTGCTGATGGAGTCCGTGCCCCGCGAATTCGATCTGGAGGCGATCCGCGCCTCGATCCGTGAGGTCGAAGGCGTCGAGGATGTGCATGAGATGCATCTATGGGCCGTTTCGACCGATCATTATTCGCTTACGGCGCATGTTTTCGCCAATGAGAACATTCAGCCTTTCTGCATCATCCTCAATATCAACGAGACGTTGAAAGAGAAGTACGGCATCTCCCACTCGACAATTCAGATCGAGCATGCCGGCATTAATCCGCACGGGGAATACGGACGGGAATTTTTGAAAAGCCGCCGTACGCTGGCTGAAAGCCGAGTTTGAACCCAGCGCGAGTCGAATGGCACACAGGCAGATAGGCATTACTCAGGAATATTGAATAACACCTTTAATTAAGCGCCCTTGTCCGGGCGTTTTTTCATGTCCATCTGGCCGCCCACAGCTTCATTTCCTTGATGATCTGATGCAGATCCTCGCCCTTGGGAGTGAGCGTATATTCCACCGTGACGGGCACGGTCGGATAGACCTTGCGTTCCAGCACGCCCTTCTCCTCCATATGGCGAAGGGTGCTCGTAAGCGCCCGGGGGCTGACGGCCGGAATCAGGCGCTGCAGCTCGCCGAAGCGGCGGGTGCCGCAGAACAGCTCCCGCAGGACGAGGAAGGCCCATTTGCCGCCGATGACATCCAGCGTTTTTTCGATGTTGCAATCGATCGTGTCGGGGTTTTTGGGAATGTAGTTGCTGCTTGCCATGGACAAATCTCCTTTTTGAAAGCTAGTAAACCTCAGTATAGTAGATATCCTTCATATAATAAAGTGAGGATATTTTCACTACTTTCCCTGAGATAGAAACGTGCGTACAATTAGCCGTGTCAGGGCAAGCATTTGATTATAGGAGGGATTCTCTATGGATTATCGCAGGCTCGGAAGCACCGGCGCCAAGGTGAGCGAGATCAGCCTCGGCAGCTGGCTGACCTACGGCGGCTACGTGGAGCGCGAGAACGCGGTGAAGGCCATTCATGCCGCTTACGATTTGGGAATCAACTTTTTTGATACGGCCAACGTGTACGAAAGAGGAGCGGCCGAAACGCTCGTCGGCGAAACGATCAAAGCGTTCCCCCGCCACTCCTACCTGCTCGCGACGAAGGCATTCTGGCCGATGGGCGATCTGCCCAACGACCGGGGCCTCTCGCGCAAGCATCTGACGGATCAGTTCCATGCGAGCCTGAAGCGCCTCGACGTCGATTACGTGGACATCATGTACTGCCACCGCCACGATCCGGAGACGCCTCTCTATGAAACGCTGCGCACGCTGGACGATCTCGTCCGCGCAGGCAAGGTGCTGTACGTCGGAGTCAGCGAGTGGACCGCCTCCCAGATCGCGGAAGCGCATGCCATCGCCGACCGCTACCTGCTGGACCGCATCGTCGTCAACCAGCCGCAGTACAACATGTTCAACCGCTACATCGAGCCGGAGATCATTCCGTACAGCGAGCGCAGCGGAGTGGGACAAGTCGTCTTCTCACCGCTCGCCCAAGGCCTGTTGACGGGCAAGTACACTTCCGTGGACAACATCCCGGCCGACAGCCGCGCCGCCAAGCTCGAGTGGATGAAAAACGGCATTACGGAAGAGAAGATCGCCAAAGTCCAAGAGCTCGGCGCGATTGCTTCCGACCTGGACCTGACCGTCGGCCAGCTGGCGCTCGCCTGGATTTTGCGCCAGCCGAACGTAGCCAGCGCCCTCGTCGGCGCGAGCCGTCCGGAGCAGGTCGTCGAGAACGCCAAGGCTTCCGGCGTCAAGCTGACGCAGGAAATCGTCGACAAGATCGAAACCATTCTCGAAGGAAAGTAACGGCTTCCCATTCGATCAAAAGAGTCCGGGCATCTGGGTATCCAGACCGCTCGGACTCTTTTTTAGTTGCCGCCTCGCCGCCTATTGATCCGCGACCTCGATCGTACTCTCCCCATCGTCCTCCGCCATAGAATCCATCAGCAGGATCGTCCAGCTCTTCGTTCCCGCCTCATAACGGATATCCTTGACTGCGGGAACAGACAGAGGCGGGTCCAGGCGGCGCTCCAACGCTCGCGCCACAGCCTGCTCGGGAAGCAGGAAAGCCCCGGACGGCCGGTCCGTTTCAATGGCCTGGACGTCCTCTGCCTTGCCCTGAGCCGGATAAGATTCATCGATTCCTCCGCTCACGAAAGCCTCCACCAATTGGCCCGGCCTCAGACTTTTGCCCGTATGGATGAGCAAGGCTTCCGCCCTGCCGCTTGACGGCGCTCCGTTATAGGCGGTGAGGAGATAGCGGCCCCCGACCTTCCGAACGACGTAACCGGTGAACAGTGTGCTGTCTTCCCGGCTGCTGAAGCCCCAGTCCAAGCCCTTGACCCTTGCCGTCCGCTCCCGGCGAGGAGAAGCATCGTCATCGAACAGAATGACCGCCCACTGTCCGGAGGCTTGGTCAAGCCGGGTTTCCTTGATGACGGGCACCCGAAGGCCGGCATGCCGGGCAAGAGCCTCCGCGACGGCGCTGCTCTCCGGCCTGGCGGATCCGGCCGTGGCAGAGCTATCCAGCAGCCTTGCCGACTTGGCTTGTCCCATGCCCGGATAGCTCGTCCGAATATCCCCTTCCAGTTCCACCGCTACACGGCCGCCCAAAGGAACATCTCCCTTGAACCGAATCCATAGGGCCTCGGTTCCCCGGCCTTGGCCGGAGCTGTAGGAGGTGAGCAGGAATCGGTTCTTGTCCCGCTTGACGACGTATCCGCTGATCTCGTTCTTCCCCTCGGGTACAGGAGGTCCGCTGTTGGCCTGGTCGGAGCATCCCGACAAAACGAGCGCCAGCAGGAGCAGCAGCGCCAAGCTTAGCCGGAAGAGCGGAGCCCTCGCGGCTGCGGCCCCGCTTGATCTGCCGAGTCGTCGTTTGTTCGAGACTTGAATCATCCCCGCCGCCCCCCGTTCTCCATCGTCTTTCTTTCCCGACGGGCTTCGTCTTCAACATGTTTCCAGGTTCCCGCTTTTCTCGGAGGCTTCGCTTTTCAACCCAAGGCGATTCTCAGCAGCCTCGTCTTCGTTACCATGCCCGCGCTCTCCAAGGTCCGCTTGGAAGCCTCGTTGCCGTACCCGCAGCCGCAGACCGGCGTAAGGCCGCGCTCCGCGCACCATTGCCTCAGCCGCAGGATGAGGCTCCGTCCAGCGCCCTGATTGCGGCACGATTCGTTCACGAACATCCCGATGCTCGCTGTCCCTTCGAACAGCCTCGACTTCTCCAGCACCCCGATTCCGAGCAGCAGGTCTCCCCTGAAAAGGACGAACAGCTCGCCGCTGGCGATCCGCTGCTCGTATTGATCCAGAAACTCGCCGCACACGCTCCCGATCTTCTCCGCATCCCCGAGTTCGGCCGGACGGAAATGAGCTTCCGATGAAGCCGGCGCCGGAACGGCGTGCCACGGGATGCCTTCCTGAAACATATAGGCCTGCTTCCGGATGGGGAAGCCCCTGTCGAGCGCCAGACTGAGGAACAGCTCGTCGCAGGTCGGAATGAGCAGGGACTGGATCGAATGAACCTCCATCACTTGTCCGAACAGCTCCTGAGAGTGCTTCAGCCAAGGAGGGCGGATGTGAAATTGCGTCAGCAGCGCTTCGCCATGGATGGCGTAATAGCCGGCCCATTCATGGCCGGATCGGAACGAATAGAAGACGGATTCCGTAATGTGCTCCTCCAGGAAGGAGTCGAACGGCGCCGCCAAGCTCTTCAAATATTCGTCCATCAGATCACCGATCTCGTCCATGGCGCAGGCCTTGGCGGTCGGGATCAACACGCGGCCGGCTCCAGATACCGATCCCTCAGCTGCTTCAGCTGCGGCTCCGTCAAGCCGATTCCATCCCTCAGATAGGCTTCCGCCGTCCCGTGGACGCGGCGGATTTCGTCGAATGCGGCCTGAATATATTCCTCTCTCACGGCCAGAACCGTACGCACCAGCTCCAGATGAGACTCGTCGTTCAAGAAAGCGGAGGCTTGGCGAAGAATGGCTTCGTTGGCTTCCCGGCGGTTTTCCCCGGTACGCATATAGTCCGCCGCAATCGCAGCCTCCGGTACGCCAAGCGCCAGCAGCACGACCGCCGCGGCGAAGCCGGTTCGATCCTTGCCGAGCGTGCAGTTCCACAGGACGGGACGTCCCTCCGCTTGCAGCAGCACCTGCATCAGCCCGCGATAAGCCGCCAGAGCTTGGCTGTCGGTCACGAACCTGCGGTAAATTTCCAGGATCGGATTGCCCTTGCCGCCTTCATCCTTCCACTGCTGCAATAAACGGGGCATCTCGCTCAGGCTGAATTCTCCCCCGATGACGGGCAGCGTGACGAGCTGCACACCCTTCAGCTCCGGATTAGGCTTGGAAGAGCTCTTCTCCTCGGTGCGCAGATCGCAGACGGCCGCCAAGCCGAGCGATTCCACATAAGCGGCCTCCGCCGCCGTCAAGCCGTGCAGCTCGCCCGAACGGAACAGAACGCCTTCCTTCACCTGCCTTCCATCCGCCGATATGAACCCGCCGAGCTCTCTCATGTTCAAGCGGGCCTCCAGCTGTTTCTTCATGGAATTCACTCCCCTATCCTTGATGTTCGAGCGAACGGCAAAACCTTAGGGCCAGCCATCTTGCGGCTGCCAAACGCCAGCGGCTTCCAGGCATCCGCTCTGGAAAACGCAAGTCGAAAAGCTGGCGGCTGCCAGGGTCTCATCCTGCAAAAGCCGCCTGGTTGCGGCATCGGCCTCCACAAGCCAGATTGGCTTGGCCAAGTCATACAAAGTAACTCTAAGTATTACGCAATCGGTTTAGACGGATTTTGACCCAGCACCTTGATGCTCAAGAACAAGCCGAGCACGATAGCTGCGGCAGAGAAGAAGAGACAGACCGCTTGAAGACCGAGTCCATCCGCAAGCCCTCCGACCGCAAGAGTGAGGCCGATCTGAAGCGCACCTTGCGCGGCGTCGGCAAGGCTGGCTACACGGCCCATCTTGTCGGCAGGAACCTGCTTCTGAAACCAGGTGGCGTAGCCGGCTCCGGCATAGGACATGAAAAACCCGAGCAGGACAAAGGCTGCTGCAGCCAGGAAGAACGTATGCGACAAATAGAAAAGAAAGTAAAAGATGCACGTCAGAAGCGTCGCCGGACCGAGATACCAGCGCCAGGAGATCCGCTTTGCGAGCAGGGCTGCCGTAAAGGAGCCCGCCAGCGCTCCGATGCCCGTCACGCTGACGATGAACCCGTATTGCTCCGTGGAGAGCTTGAGATGCTGCTTGATATACGTCAATTCTTGGGAGTCGATCGAGTAGCCGATGATGACGGAGCTTTGGAACAGCAGATAGATGGCCAGGAAGGACGGCGCGGTCAGGACGAAGCTGCGCACGGCGCCCCAATCGGCTCGAAGCATGTGCAGCGTGACGGGCTCCCGGGCCGTCCCTTCAAGCCGGGGAACCGCGGGCAGCAGCGAGATCATCAAGGCGCAGACGAAGAAGGTGGCGGCGTTGAAATAGATGCTGAAGTCCGTGCCGAAACGGTAGATGAGCAGCCCCGATAGGGCAGGCCCGAGCAGGAAGGCGCCCGAGCTGCTCATGCCGAGAATGGAGTTGAACCGCTGGCGGTCTTCCGCCGGGATGAGCTTCGTGATGTAGACCGACTGGCTCGGGCCGAAGAACGAGCCGGCCAGGCTGATGAGGAAAAGGAGCCCGAAGATGAGCCATACCGAGGAGGCGAACGGAATAAAAAGCATGAGCGTGCCGCGCACGACGTCGGTCAAAACCATGAGCTTGCGCACATCGGTGCGGTCGACGATGCTGCCCGACCAGAAATTGGTCAGCAGGAGCGCGATCGGCCGGATGACGAACAGTCCCGCCATAGCGGCAGCGGACCCGTCCGTCAGCTCCAGCAGGGCGATGTTGATGGCGACGAAATAAATCCAGTTGCCGAGATGCGAAAACCCCAACCCGCCGACGAGAAGGGCTGCATGCTTCCAGGATTTCAAGGCTGTCTATCCTCCTCGTGGAAAAGAAACCGTTTTCTTCAATCTATCACGGATTCCATGTTCCACAATAAGGAAAATGTGACAGCTTCGGCACTATGGCAGCAGCCGAATATCCTCGCAGGAGGCCGCGACGACGTCGGCATCCGGCAGCTGAAGGGCCGCCTCGCCCGCAGCCAGTCCGATCGCAGCCGCCGCTCCGGCCGCCTTGGCCATGAGCATATCCCCGTTGGAGTCGCCGATGATGACGACCTTGGAGATGTCCAGTCCCATCCGGCGGCAGGCGAGCTCCGCCATGTCGGGATAGGGCTTGCCGCGTTCGACAAGGTCGGTGCCGATGATTTCGCCGAAGTGTCCGTCGAGGCCGAGCCAGGAAAGATGCTTGACCGCCGCGATCGTTTCGTCCGCCGTCACGACAGCCATCGGGATGCCTGCAGCGCGGCAGGCATCGAGCAGCTCCGTTACGCCTGGCAGGGCTAGAGCGGCACGCTCCCGGTCGAGCTCCCGATCGGCATGCTGCCAGCTCTCGTGCACCGCCACCCGGGCATCGGCCCAGGACAGGCCGCGCCGGTAGCCGCATGCGCTCAGCAGCGCCAGCAGCTCATGCAGCGTTCCCATCGACAGGGGGCCGCTGCGGTCGTAGCTCTCGGCTTTGCCGTCCTTCGAGAACGAGATTCCCCACTCGTTGCCCAGTTCTTCCAGAGAGAGAGGCTCAAGCCCCCGCTCCTCGAGCTTGTCGCTGAAATGCTGCTTCATATGGCGCGCCCAAGCTCCCCAGGTATGGACGAAATCAAGGAGCGTTCCGTCCTTGTCGAACAAAATGGCTTCCGCTTCGAATATGCGGCCTGCTGCGAGAATTTGCGGCATATGGCTTGTCCTCTCCCTTGTCGCGCTTCCCGTCCGTTGTGCGGAGCGCTCTTTTTTTCCACTATATAGGATCGGCATAGCACTTGCATAGCCATGCGGAAGGCCGGCAAGGCGGCTTTCCGCGCTTGTCTCTGGCTATTAGGCCGCAATGCCCCCTACTTTCAGAGACAACCTCCTCAAGCGTCGTCTGTGCGGCCCATGCCATCCGCTGCTGTTCATGGCAATCCAGGACGCTTCGCCGCAAGCGGCAAAAAACCGCCCCGGCCCCTTAGGGCCGAATGCGGCTTGATTTGTCAAAAGGTCGTAAAGCCAAGCAAATCCTGCACTCGGTAAAGCACGCGCTTGATCCAGACCGTGTCATTCTCGTACTGGCCATATTCGGCCGTATACGGCGCATCCTCATTGGACCAGAGCCGCTGAAAATATGCCTCCGCCTCCATCGCCGCACGGCTTCCGGAAGGGGCCGTTATTCTCAGATTCGATTCCAGGTTCAGATCGTCGAGGTTGCGGGCCGTGAAGTTGGCGGAGCCGTTGTGGATGACCGAGCCTTCCGGACCTGCGATGAGCATCGCCTTGACATGATACTGCTCCTTGTCCGTGTTGTACCAGCGGATCTGGATGTTCCCGTCCGACTTGTTAGCAAGCTCCTGCGCCACGGGACGGTTCGGGATGCCGATCTTGCTGTTGCCGAAGGCGACTTCGTTGGGGTCCAGGATCAGCCGGATTTCGGCGCCCCGCCCGGACGCATCGAGGAGAGCCCGCACGACGCTGCGGTCGGCCAGATAGAACATGCCCATCCAGACGGTGTCGCCGGCGCCGGCCTCCTTCAGATCGGCAAGCACATGCTTGCGGATCTTGCCCTCGGTCAGCAGCTGCACGCCGACCGTTCCTTGCGCGGCCGATTCGGCTGCCGCGGGCGGAGGAGCATCAGGCAGCCGGATGCCTGCCCTGGACAGATCGAGAGCCGCCTGCTCGGTCCGCAGCGCTTCTCCGATCAGCCCGCTGCTTCCGCTTACGGCATACCCGCTGTTGGAATTATAGAAGCTGGAATCATGGGCGTTGGCGCTTGCAAGAACGAGCTCTTTCTCCGTAATGAGCACCTTGCGGTGGTTGGCCTTGGCGTTGACGAGCTTCAAGTAGGAGCGCAGCGTCATGTCCGGCGCCTCGCTCGCCATCTTGTTCGGAAGCCAGCCCTTGCCGTGCTGCCCGAACCAGCCTGCCGTCATCCTCCAGGCGGCGGTGTAGAGCGGATTGGAATCCCGCAGCGGGTTGACGTTCGTAATGGACACCTGGATGCCCGCGCGCTTCAGAAGCTCCAGCTCCGGATCGTCATGGGAGCCGTAGGAGGTGTTGACATCGTCGGTAATGACGACCGCCGCAAGCTCGGGGTACCGCTTCTTCTGCTGTATCAGCTTGTCCGTCATCTTGCGGCTGAGCGGCGGGTAGGACTGTCCCTTGTTGGCATAACCGTTGTACAGGAACATATCGAGAACGATGAACTGCCTTGCGTTGCCGATCGCCTGGAACATGCGCTCGAAAATCTGCTGCTCCACCTGCTGCCCGCCGCTGGCGTCCCGATGCGTAAGGTCGGTGAGCAGCTCCAGGCTGCCGTCCGGAACGTAATGGACCGTTCCCTCGAAGGATACTCCGGGAGGAAGCGGCTTATGGGTCTGATAAACGACAACGACGCCGTACAGAATCAGCAGGGCAAGGACGGCCAGCAGCCAGGGCCTGCGGTAAAAAGGCCTCGAATGCCGGCCGGACCGGCCTTGGCTCCGGCCAGGAGAGTCGGCATGCGATGGGATCGAAGCTCGTTTCATGGATGGTTTCTCTCCTAACAGGGGTCTCCCCTTGTGTACCGCCCTTGGCTGCTTTTTGAAACAGGCTTCTCGGCTCCTAAGAGCCGCCGCGGCCCCGAGCCCGGTCCTCCGCCTTCCCGTACCTGGCTTCCCCGTATGTCTGCGCGAGCTTGCCGGCCTCTTCCGGCGTCAGGGAGGTGAACGGCTCTTCCGCCGCGGACAGATTCGCGGCATGCTCTTCCGGAGTCAGGCTGGGCCGATATTCGTAGCCTTGGGCTATCGCGCCGCGGATGAAGGAGCGGTACCGCATCCGCGGATCGCCGCCGTCGCCCTGCGGCTCCTCCTGCGCCTTGCGGCCAGCGGAGCGTTTCTTGCGCTTCCGGGGCACCCGCTCCAGCTTGATGACCTCGTCCGTGTAATCCGAGCCGGACGGCGGCTTGAGCGACCTCAGCAGCTTGAGCCTGCGGAACAGCGCCTCCGCCAGCTGTCGGATCCGCTCCGGAAGGATGCGCCGCAGGAGGAGGTACAGGAAGTAAGCCAGCAGAACGGCGGCGATCAAAAGCACGATGACGATCAGGATATTGCCGATCAGCACGATCCATTCGTTCGGCTCCTTGGCCTCCGGCAGCTGCATGGGCCCCGCTTCGCCTGCAGGCGGTTGTTGCGGCTCAAGCGGGGGCAGCCCCTGCTCTGCGGGGGGACGCCTCAGCGCCGCCAGCATCGCGTCGCGGAGATGGCGCAAGGAATCGGCAAGCCCTTGCCAGGCGCCGATTACAAGCATGAGCGCGACGAGGGATCCCGTCAGCAGCCGGTTCCAATACCGCATCGCGGGTGTGCCCCGCCAGCCGGCCCCGTCCTTGCCAGCGGCATTTTGAATCTGCAGGCGGTTCAGGCGAAGCAGATACAGGCACAGAGCGAGCGTAAAGGAGACCTGAACGGAGAAGGCGTACGGCTTCAGGTAGGCATTCGTCAGAACGACGATATAGAGGACGAAAGATGCCAGCATCCCCACCTGGACGAGCATCGGCGCAGCCTGGTTCCACAGCGATCGCCTTCCTGCAATGAGCCCTCTGACGGCGGCGGCTCCGGCGGCAAATCCCCATACGCAAGCGCGGATGGCTTCTGCGGTCTCGGATGACCCGGGGAACAGCCGCAGGCCGATCCAGGCTCCTGCGCCGGCGCCGGCCAGAGCCAGGAATGCCTTGGCCAGCCGCCCGGCAGGCCCAAGGGATACGCGGCTCCCGGCGATCGCAGCCGCCGCATGGAGCGCCAGCACGATGAGGCCGAGCAGCAGCGGCGGCAGGAATGTCGGCAGTTCCGCAGCCCGGAACGTGGGGAAGACGGCTCCCAGCAGCAGGACCGGATACAGCGCCAGACATTCAAGCAGCGAAAAGACCAGCATGGACGGAACCGCTTGAGGCTGACGGCCGGACGGCCTTGGCGCTTGGCCGGTCTGGGGCTCAGGGCCGGAATGCGGAGCTTGCAGGTCGGCATGCTCCCCTCCGCCTCCGGCCTCGTAATCGGGGCGGACGGCTTCTCCCTTCGGGGAAGAAGGCGCGTCAGGTACAGAACGGGTGCCTGGACCGGCGGAACGATCTCTTCTCATGACCGTCTCCCTCCCTTCGTGCGGACAGGCGGCTCCACGAAAGCAACGCGGTGGCCGGACTGCTCCAGCAGCGCCGCCGCCTCCATTATCCGGTCCGACCGGAACGCCGTCACGAGCAGATAATCCATCCCGTCCGACAGCTCCAGCTCCGCTTCCCGCCGGAGAAGCTCATAAAACGGCATCCGAATTCTCGGCTCTATCGCGGCCATGGAAGCTAGCGTCTCGTCGAGCTTCCCGCTGCCGCTGCCGAACTCCACTCTCCCGGTATCGTCCGAATACCGGCTGACCACTGCGTTATGGGCGAATCCGGCCGACAGGCCGCGGCCCAGCATTCCAGCAGCCAGAGAAGCCGCGCAGCTGATCGTCGTCTCCATGTCGCCCGGCCTTGTCACCCGGTCCCACATCATTTCGGATTCCTCGATATTCAACAGGATCATGGCGCGGGGATCGGCCGTATGCCCATGCCGGCGCACCTGCAGCTCCAGCGAGCGGGCCGATGCCTTCCAGTCGATGCGGTTGAACGCGTCTCCGGGCAAGTACGCCCGCGTGCCGCTGACGACGAACGGGTCCTCGACGATCCAGCGCCTTACCTCGAGCTCTCCCTGCCAGCTTCGCCAGGAGTCGGGCATGACGCTCTCTTCCATCGGAGCCGGGTATACGGTGAGCTTATGCGGAAGCGACAGGGTAATCGACGGCGTATGGATAGAGAACAGGTCTCCGCCAGTCAGAGACGCCGTCTCCATGATAAATACGCCTCTGCTGACGCAGGTCGTCTGATGAGTGCGGACGATCTTGACGCGCGGCTGCAGCGTGAACAGGCTCGTATGGTTCTGATAGATCCTGCCGCGGCTGACGGACGTATCGCCGCGGCCGCGGAAGACGATGGAGGCGGGAAGCATCGTCTCCAGGCGCAGCCAGGGGACGGGAAGCCCCTTGGCATTCTCGATCGTCTCGACAATTTCCAGCCGATCGCCCGCGTAGCAGGCTTCCTCGCTGAAGCGGCGGGACACCTTCACCCCGCGCAGGGATCCTTTGCCGAGCACCAGTCCCTGAGCGTAGACGAGAGCTCCGCAGACGGCAAGCAGGAGCAGCAGCTCCATCAGCGAGCCTCGGCCCCAAGGCCTTCTTCGCTCGGTACGGGCATCGCGTCCAGCAGCTCCCGAACCAGCGCTTCCGCCGGCCGGGTCTCCGTCGAATGGCGCCTCTTCAGGACGATTCGATGGGCGCATGCCGGCACAGCGAGCCGTTTGATGTCATCCGGCAGCACATAGCTGCGGCCGTGCATGGCCGCATAGGCTTGGGACGCCCGCATCCACGCCTGAGTGCCGCGAGGGCTGATGCCGAGCGCGACTTCCGGATTGGAGCGGCTCGCCTCCGCGAGGGCGACCATGTAATCGAGCAGGTCCGCATGCACCGATACGCCGGCGCACAGCCGCTGCGCCTCCAGCACCTCTGCTGCCGAGGCGGCCGGCCTCAGCGCTTCCGCCCATGGAGAGACGGCGCCGACGGTGCGCAGCAGGATTTCCCTTCCTTCCTCTCGGGAAGGATACCCCAAATTCATCCGGATCATGAATCGGTCCATCTGAGCTTCCGGCAGCGGGAACGTGCCCTGGTTGTCGACGGGATTCTGGGTCGCCACCACCATGAACGGCTTCTGCAGCTCCATCGTCTTTCCTTCAATGCTGATCTGCCGCTCCTCCATGCATTCCAGAAGGCTCGACTGCGTTCGTGGCGTGGCGCGGTTGATCTCGTCTGCAAGCACGATCTGCGTGAACAAAGGACCCTTGCGGAAATAGAATTCGCCGTCCTTCTGATGGTAGTAGTGGATCCCCGTCAAGTCGGAGGGGAGCAGGTCGGGGGTGAACTGAATCCTCTGAAAGTCGAGGCTGAGCGATGCGGCCAGGCTCTTGGCCAGCATCGTCTTGCCCGTTCCCGGCACATCCTCGAGCAGCACATGCCCCGATGCCAGCAAAGCGGTCAGCAGCAGGTCGATCTCTCGATCCTTCCCTACCATTACCCGGTTGATGTTCTCCTTCACTCTGGCGGCCAGCTGCTGCACTTGATGCACATTGCCACTTCCTCTCGATATCGTCGCTTGAGGCGGGCCTTCGCAGGCCGCATGCCTCTACGATTCTATTCTAGCAAATGGGATCTGGAAAAAACAGACAGGCGGACTCCTGAAAGAGTCCGCCTGTCTGGGGAAATCAGGGGTTCTGGACGCTGAACGTATCCCCGCCCTTGATCGTCCCCGATTCGAAGCCTTTGTAGAACCAGCGCTTGCGCTGCTCCGATGTGCCGTGCGTGAAGCTCTCCGGCACGACATACCCTTGCGACTGCTGCTGGATGCTGTCGTCGCCGACCGCGCTGGCTGCCGTCAGGGCCTCGTCGACGTCGCCTTCCTCGAGCAGATTGTTTCCTTGCTCGTAGTGGGCCCAGACGCCGGCATAATAGTCCGCCTGCAGCTCCAGCCGGACCTGGTACTTGTTGTACTCCGTCTCGCTGAGCTTTTCGCGCAGCGGAGCGATCTTGTCCATCGTGCCGAGCAGCGTCTGCACGTGATGGCCGACCTCGTGGGCGATGACGTAAGCCATCGCGAAGTCGCCCGGCGCCTTGAACCTCTGCTTCAGCTCGTCGTAGAAGCTGAGGTCGATGTACAGCTTGCGGTCGCCCGGACAATAGAACGGCCCCACCGCCGAGGACGCGCTGCCGCAGGCGGATTGGACCGAATCGTTGTAAAGGACGAGCGTCGGCTTTTCATAGGTCATTCCCTGCTTCTCAAACACGTCGGTCCAGACCGTCTCGGTGTCCGCCAGCACGACTGACACGAACTGGGACAGCTCCTGCTCCTGCTGCGTCTGCTCATAGGGCTCCGAGGAGCTCTGCCCGCCGGTCATGCCTCCGAGCAGGTCGCCGGGATTTCCGCCGAGAAGCGTGACGATCAGAATCAGGATGATTCCGCCGATTCCGCCGCCGACCAGCTTGCCTCCGCCGCCCATACCCCTCCGGTCCTCCACGTTGCCGCTTCCCTGCCTGCCTTGCCACCGCATGGCGACTCCTCCTCGTCTATCTCCAAAGGTCATTTCCCGTTGAAAGGTTTACCTTTGATATACCCGCAGGAGGCGGTTTGACGCTGGAAGAGCTTTCATGGAGCCGGACCGGCGCCGGAGGTCAGAAAAAGCATCCGCCGTAATCGGCTTTGCGGTCGCGCCAGACGGAATGGACATGGCCGCGTCCGGGCATCGCAGCTTCCCTCTTTACGACGGATTCGATCCATAAGCGGGGGCCTTCGATTCGAAGGTAGGAGCCCGGCTCCTTGTCGTCCAACGAGCCCGACCAGCCGATGTAGGTCCTATCCAGAGCTTCTTCCGCGAAGTAGTCCGCCAGCAGCTGCGGCATGTCGGAAGGATGGGCGTCGATCGCCCAGCCGGTGACGGCTTCTCTCACCTTGCGCTTCTGCTTGTCGTCCAGATGGGAGTACGGAAGGCCCTCGTGCTCGGGGAACCTCGCATCCCTGCCCGGTCCGAGACGCACATCCTCGAACTTCTCCTCGAGCTGAGCCGCCGCCAGCTGATCGGGGTTCAGAGAACGGAACAGCTCGTAGGAGGCTTGGAGCCGGCCTTCCATCGGTCCATAGGTCCGGCCGCCCGCCGCAGAGATTCTCGGCTCGATGCCGACGAACATCGGGGTCAAGCCTTGCTCTCGCGTATGGTACGTCCGGTTGACAGCCAGATGGTGGCCGCTGATCTGCAGCATCCATGGGTTCGACTCGCTCGGATCTCCCAGAAACGCCACATGATATAGACGGGAATCCCATTTCGGGTTGCCTGAAGCCTCCTGCTCCGCCTGATCGGCCAATAGGATTGCTTTCATCGTATGGTAGCCATGCGGCCCAAGAGCTTCCGCAGCGAGCGCTTTGAAGGCTTCCAGGCTGGCAGGACTCATCGAGCCCAGAGAAATGCCGTTGCGCGGCGCCTCCTCGAGCGGGAGATAGCTCCAATTCACCGCATGCTTTGCTGTGAACGGATACCGGATCGCCTTGCGCTGCTGCCTTGGGAGGGTATCCTCAAGCGCGCGGGCAAGACATGCGACCCGGCTGTCATGGGGCAATCGGGAGCATGCGGCCTTCGCCTCGCGGGCGATGCCTTTCTGCAAGGCGGTGTACACATCCGCCCCGCTTCCCTTCTTGCCGGGAGCCGGCTTCTGGACCGGATTGGCCCCGCCCTCAGATGATGCGGCCCATGCGGCTGCTCCCACCGCGCCGGCGGAATTGCCCGGCCAAGCCAGCATCAGCGCCAGAAGTGCCGCTGCGGCTATGCTTTTGTTCATGATCGGTTAAGACTCCTTTATCCAGATGAGATAACGGGTGCGGCGCCTGCCTGTCATGCCTAGCATTCGCATTCGGCCGCCTGATCATTCCATTATTGTGGAAGAACGCAAAAAGGAGCGGTCCCTCAGTCAATGGGATGACTGACGGCCCGCCCTTCCGCAGACGACTTATCCGTTCTCTCGGCCGGCTGCCGGAGCGAAACGCCCGTTCCCGCCATACAGATACAAATCAGCTTCCTCCGATGGAACAGCGCCCATGTAGTCTTCATGCCCCTCAGGATGAACAGCCGGGGATTTGTACAAATAGGCATGGCCGTAAGGACCTGGCATTCCCTGCATTCCCTGCATTCCCTGCATTTCCGGCATCATCGGCCCGCCGCCGTATCCATGGCCGTACATGCCGGGCAATCCCTGCATTTCCGGCATCATCTGCCCGCCGCCGTATCCATGGCCGTACATGCCGGCCATTCCCTGCATTTCCGGCATCATCGGCCCGCCGCCGTATCCATGGCCGTACATGCCGGGCATTCCCTGCAYTTCCGGCATCATCG
>NZ_CBRA020000063.1:0-56583 GCF_000469945.2 Paenibacillus sp. P22
TCTTCCACCCCGTTCTTCCCTGGCAACAGAGCTTTACGACCCGAGGCCTTCCTCACTCACGCGGCGTTGCTCCGTCAGACTTGCGTCCATTGCGGAAGATTCCCTACTGCTGCCTCCCGTAGGAGTCTGGGCCGTGTCTCAGTCCCAGTGTGGCCGATCACCCTCTCAGGTCGGCTACGCATCGTCGCCTTGGTGAGCCGTTACCTCACCAACTAGCTAATGCGCCGCAGGCCCATCCCCAAGCGACAGATTGCTCCGTCTTTCCCGGTCCCTCCAGGAGGAGAGACCGCATATCCGGTATTAGCATCCGTTTCCGGAGGTTATCCCAGTCTTGAGGGCAGGTTGCCTACGTGTTACTCACCCGTCCGCCGCTAACCTTGTCCCGAAGGACAAGATCCGCTCGACTTGCATGTATTAGGCACGCCGCCAGCGTTCGTCCTGAGCCAGGATCAAACTCTCCATAAAAGAAGACTTCGTGTCCGAAGGACGATGAAGTGCTTCAAGGTGTTTGACTTGCTCATTTATAACGTTGACTTGCTTCACTCGTTGTTCAGTTTTCAAAGAACAAATTTCCATGTCGCTTTCAATCGGCGACCTTTATAATATACCACAATGGCCTAGATTAGCGCAAGCATTATTTTTCAAGATTTCTTGAATCCCTTGATAACACTGCGTTTTCTCTGTCCCTCTCGAAGCGGCGAGATTTAATTTAACA
Organism: Paenibacillus sp. P22; assembly: GCF_000469945.2. Lineage (NCBI taxonomy): Bacteria > Bacillati > Bacillota > Bacilli > Caryophanales > Paenibacillaceae > Paenibacillus > Paenibacillus sp. P22. The sequence goes on from NZ_CBRA020000063.1 coordinate 716, forward strand.
CATGCATCAAGGAGCCGTCAAGGGCTGTTCGACATTTATTTATATTCCCAATTCGTCGTCAGCCCCCGAAGCGGCAATGCCTTATTGCTGGCGATGGACACCTGCTGCTCCCGCCGTATACCCGATAATCCTCAGCGGGACTTCCGCTTTCTTTCGAACGCCGTTTTCATACTGGACTTCGAATTGAACAGAATACAAGCCTCTCTCCAAACCGGTGTCCAATTCCCCCCACTGACTGTGGTGCATTTCGCCGCTGTGGATGGAATTGGAAGGCGTTGGCTTAAGCACAGTTCTTGTCTCCATTATGCTGCCGTCTTTGCCTACAGCCCGTAGATATGCAGTTACGTAACGCACTGGCGCCGGAGAAACATAGCCGTAGACGATCCACTTCTCTCCCGCATAGAAGTCCTTTGGATTTCCGCTGATTACATGGCCTGCATCGGCATGGATACGCCGCCATTCCGATGTATGTTCAATATCGCCTGTCAAAGTGAGCGGCAGGACCTGGATCTGTTTGGTTATCTCGCTTTGAAGGTTGCCGTCGCTCACCACAAGCCGAATACGGTACATCCCTGGCTCCGCCGAAATAATCGTCGAAGCAATGTTTGCCATGGTACGCTTCCCGGATGGGCTGGAAATCTCCCACGTTTCTGTAAGCGGATCCCCATCAGGATCAGAGGAGCGATCCAGCAATGTCAATGAGTCCCCCTCGTATACAGGTTTGGGCGACCAGTCAAATTCGGCGATAGGCGGACGATTTGGCTTGATCCAGAAATAACCCGGATCACTCCATGCGCTCCAGTCAAACCCGTCGAAAACGCGTACCCGTATATACATATAGACATCCTCGGGCAAATCGGAATTCGGCCTCCAGCTATTGGCCGTGCCTGGCAGGACAGAGGAATCAAGAAGCTTTTCTCCACCATACCGGTAAACGATAAGTTGGAAATGAGTTTGGACATCCTGATCAGAATCGGAATAAACAAATCGGAATAATGGCTTCCGTTCCATCATCTCGGTTGGCTTGAGCTGATCTTTGCTCGCAGGATTGGCAAGCATGACAGACGGCAGCCGGTTAAGAATGGTGACCTGTTTTTCCATCTGGGCTTCAGAGCCGCTTGAATCCTGCACCAATTGACGAATGCGGAACAATCCGAGACTGCTGAACGTTTTTTGCCAGCTCGTACGAGAGCTGCCGGCTATCGTCTCCCCGCCGTTGGTCGTTGCATTTCGCAAATACCAAGTTTGAGGGAGATTCTCTCGACTTCCGTCCTCCTTGTCATAGGCAGTGGAGTCGAACGTAATTGAAACGCCACGGAAAGTACTCAAGTGTGTTTGATTGAATCCAGGAACCGGAGGAGTGTTGTGAGCAGGTATCGTTCCTATGTTGACCGTCTGAATGGAATACACCGACCAAGCCCCGTACTCATCCTTGACGGCCATCCCGACTTCGTAGATACCTCTTTCCTGCGGCGTGACGAGTTTCTGATAGACGGTTTCCCCGGATGGCGTTACATAGTAGAACTTCTTCTCTAATATTCCTTTTGTCGTTCGATAATCGATGCCCGTGTTCTCCGTGGAGTAGTTAGTCGAACTCACATATCGGTCGGGATCATAGCTGCTGTCCGTCCAGATGACTTTCCCGTCAGCTGCGGATGCAATCGTGAAATGCGACACTGGCCTCCGGTGAACCGTCACTTTCTTTATAAACGGATTTGAATCCTTTCGATAGTCTCCGAATCGATTGTCCGGATAGCGGTAATCCGGATGCGGATCGTCCCTCGCCTGCAGCTTGACGAGGTAATCCCCCACTTTATCAAAGGTCAGCTGTTCGGATTCAACCATGCGGCCGTTTAGAGATGATAAACCTTGATTGTTGATGAATCGCGGCGTATGTTCATAGCTCCATAAGTAGGAGCCGGCTTTAGGATCCCCTTCCGGATCGAAGAACTGAATGTTTTCATACTGCACATCAGCCCTCGCTGTGCCTTCATCCCAGATGGCATAATCCGCAGACCACTCCACTTTGTTTTCGACGGCCTTGTAAGTCAGTGCGCTGAAACGGACAAAGGCTTTGTTGGCATAGTATCCGAACTTGCCTTCCGTGAACTGGCCGTCTATGGCGCTTAGAATGGGAATGTTGTTCAGGAACGCTTCAATTTTATTGCCTACTGTTTTGACCTTCAATCCGTAGCTGACATCGGACTGGAAAGGGTAGCTACCATTCTGTAGTACCATCCTGGATCCATTCATATATTTCACAAGGTCAAACGAATGGCCATCTGTCTCTACCGCGTACCGGTTCCGTGGATCCTGCATGCGGAAGCTGAAGCCCATGCTCTCCTGGTCGATGTCCACATCCGTCATGCGAAGGCTGAATTTCATCTCCACATCATTCAGCGAAACGTCGGATACCATCTGTCCGTTTGTGAACGTTTGACGTGCAAGCGGACCTGTCGTAGGATCGCCTACGGCCATATAGACGTAAGGAATTTTCGACGGATAAGCAGGTTCCAGAACTTCAAACAGGACACCGTTACCTGTATACTCTCGGAAAAATGCACATCCATAGGCATTGCAGTCGCCGCCGGTGTTGGCATTATCCGCTGTAAGGGTTGTGTTGCTTCCTGTCCTGTTTCCGTTCCAATCAACGAAGGTGCCTGTTCCTCCGGGAAGCCGTTCCTTAATTGTGCCATCCCTCATGCTCAGCCGCAGCACGGTGGATTCAATGCTTGTCGAGCCCCCGTTTTGAACTAGAGGGACGTACAAATCATCCGCCGATGGCGACATCGACATTGGATGATAATTCAAGGTCGTCATCCCCCGGTAAAATCCGACCTGGTTGCTGTTCAGTCCGGCTTCCCGATTGATTTCATTCACATACTTCTTCCAGACTAGATTCATGTTGGCGTCGTATTTGTTAACCGTTAAGTCCAGGTAAGAGTGAATCGGATTCCATGTCTGTCCTGAAGATATTTTGGTGCCATGGCCCTCATAGGTGTATGTGTTCCCATACGGGTCCGTGTACCATTCATCCGCAATGTGATAATCAAAGCCGGTCCAATACGTTCCCGGCCTTAACGGTACGGATTTGATTGTTCCAAGGCGCTTGGGAGATAAATCAGGACCAAGCTTGACGAAATATCCGGCATCCCCGCCGTCTGGGAGCGTGTAGTTGGAGGAATGGTCATTGTAGAAGCTGCTTAAAACAATGGTTCCGTCATTTCCGGAACGGGATATTTTCCATTCATCAAAGGATCCCCATGACTTGTCCCGATCGGCTACAATTCCATCGAAACTGGAGGTAAAGCTTTTTTCCTTCAAGACTTGTCCTGTTGATACATTGTACGCGGCAACCCTCACTTCACCTTGCGCGGTCTGGATTACATACAAATAGGATCCCGATACGGTAAACCACTTTCGATAGGCGTTATCGATTGTAATCACGTACTCATACGGGCTGCCATTCGTCCATTTCCGTTTAGGCGAATAGGGGTTGCTGTAATCCCAAATGACAGGCGACAACTTCTTTGGATTCATGCCATAGATGGTGTAGCTCGAGCCCTTGTAACCGGAAAAGATCGTGAGTTTTTTAGTTGAATATACTTGAGGCAAGAAGTGATTGTACAAGATGTTTCCGTCACTTCTAACCTGCATCAATTCATTGTCTTTATCCAGAATGATGTCATTAAACTTGTTTTTGTTCGTAAGTGCGCGCCAGGGAGAAAGGGAGTTGGGTCCAAATCCATTGTCGGCTTGCGTTCCCATGGTCCAAAATACAGTATCATTTCCTGTTGCGCGGTTCATTTCATAGCGGTTCATATTATTCGCTGCCCCGCCGAAATTGCGGCCTTCGCCACCGACCAGGCTGCCGCCGTCAACACTCCACAGCTTGAGCTTGTCGTATACCTGCTCCAAAGTGTTCGGGACGTAAACAGGCCAATCAATCATTTTCTCCGGACGGATGGTCGTACTGGCGTCCAGATCCGGCTGCGGGTTCTTGCCTTTGAGATCGAAGGATACTTCTGGAGCATTGTTCACGATATTTAGGACAAGAGTTGATTGTGATTGATTGTCCGTGCTGCCCGTCAGGCCGTAGTTTTCAGTTACCTCTGTCCAGAATAAATACTTTCCGACTTTGCTGCCGGCAAAGGTGACTTGCTTCATAGTCCCGGTCAATGTCTGCCAGGTATCATCTGCAAAGCCATTGTTCAGCGCGTCGTATTTGTATTTGTATTTCGCCGAAATGATTTCATCGCCATCCGGACTGTAGGATTTATTGAGAATGACGTTAGGCTCATTACGGATGCCAAGTGAAGGAACTTCAAGTTTGGCAATGGGGGGCTGATCGGGTTTGACGATAATCTCGCATACGGCTGGAGCGTCCGATTTTCGGCCTTTCGTATCATACACATCCAGTTTGACTTGGACGGTGATATCTTGGCCGGTTCCGTTCGCATAGCTGGTCTGTTTGTTCTGCCATTCGTCGCGGGAGTGATCGATTGGCGTTCCGTCTGGACTGTAGCTGCCGCTTGAATCGAATGCGCTGAAAGGGACAATGTGATTTTCGATGACACTGGCCGGGCATTTAATGATTGAAATGGGGCTGCGGGAAAGAACGTTAATAAAGGCGCTGGCCTCTGCTGTCGCTCCCCACTGGTCACGGCCGGTTCCATAGACAGTATGAGTGCCTTTCTCCATTGTGACTTCGTACATGCCGTATTCGTTCGTCGGGTATTTGCCTTTTAAGCCTTTGATCCAGGGCGTGCCTCGACTGTAATCGAAACCATCAAAGATGAAGTCATCTCCGTCTGGATCAGTCGGAGTTGGTACCGATGGATCCTGAATGACGACGAGATCAAGAAGATCGCCTTCCATGGCTTGGCGGACCGGTTTTGTCGGTTCGCTGGGTTTCACCCATGCAATCTGGAAAGTTGGCGGATGGTTGTTCTTTGGTCCTTTGACTTCAAGAGTCTTCGGTCCGATCCAATCAGTTGCTCCGCAATCGGTTGATACCTTCATATAGACTTGATGGTTACCTTGCCCGATTGCTCTTGGATAGTCGGACCGGGTATAGGTCGTATCGGAATAACTTCTGATCCATTCAGTGACGCTTTCGTTGCTGCCGCGAACGAATTTGTACATGTGACCGGTATACGTGCAGCTTCCCAGTTGCAGATCCTTTGGGTGAGCTGTGAAGCTATCCCCGTAGTCTATTGAAGGGGGGAGGACGTCAAAATCGGCCTTAATCTCTTTGTTTGGAGTCGGCGTCGGTGTTGGAGCTGCGCCAGGCGTAAAGGTGCGCTGAATCGTATTGTTGCTTTCGTTGGATTCATTGATGACGTTGCCGCTATCTACCGTGAGCTTGAAGGTTTTGGATGCGCTAGTCATGAATGTGCTCACAAACGTCAAGCTGGCTGATTCGCCGCTCTTAATCGAGCGAATGGTATCGAGCTTGAGTGTGATCCCCTTTTCGTCCGTCACCTTGACATTGAAAGTGTTATTGATGTCCATGCCTTCGTTATGATAAGTGGCCGTGAAGGTGGCGGGTTTCCCGACTTCGATGACAGGTGGGCCGGAGATGTCGTCTGCGATGAGGTCGTGTTTGGTGGTGCCTATCCTTTCGTATGTAACAGTCACCTCATATTCCAAAAGATAAGTTACACCAGACCAGACTGTATTTGAATCGAATAAGTAATCTCTACCTTGAACATTTCCGCCAAGTGAATTATCAACGCGGTAATCAATTCCAACAAGATTATAATTTGCACTAAGTTGTTTGTGGACTTTTAAATAACCGTAACCGTCAGCACCCTTCCCTATATAGTCAATAACAAGACCAAGAGTGCTTGGGGTGGCCTGAGTAATATTAATTGATTCTGGATCAATTTTAGAAATTGACACTTCCTCTTTTGAGGATGTAAACATTGAATCAGGTGGAGGTATTTTATCTGACCATGAAGCAGCGCTCCCATCCGAATACCTTAATTCCAAGGGAATGCTTTTTCCACTACTATCTACGCTTGGAATTAAACTTGGATATTGAGAAACCCCGTTAACAATAGTTTCGGATGGTGCATTCCATGTGAAGTCTCCTGTAGAACTCTTGCCAGTCCTCCAACTTTTTCCGCTTGAATCTCTCCATACGGAGAAATACATAGTGGAAATTCCTGTAGAATCAACGTTTATAGGGTCACCATTGATTTGGGGTATTTCAATCTTCTTTGCCGCTTTATTGTACGAACCAAGTTGCCCTTTTATTAAGCCATTTTTTTTAATTGAATAGGATTTCACGTCGTAACTCTGATATTGGGGAACGCTAATGTTAAAATCATTGATTATTTGACTTGAATAAAATTTTTGGTAGCCAGGATTATTTGCTGAACTGAAAGTGCTGGTAAATGTATCTGAAGATGCAGCCGAGGCTGGTTGAGGAAATACCGAAAAATTAGACGTAATCAATGAAAGGAGTAATAATACAGCGGGTAGATTCTTCAATTCTTACCACCAAAAATTCGTCCTTCTTTTTCTAGATAAATTTTGTTTTGCTTATTAGCCCAGTCAAAATACAGGAATGGCCAATCACCATTTTTAATATTGATAAAATCTTTTTTATCTAAAGTGACGAGATGCCATACTTCCACTGTTTTGTTTTTTTGTATTTTCAGGGTTTCGAGTTTATTTAATTTAGAATCAAAATTTAATGGGTAAATGGCTGCGAAATTCATATAAGGATTACTAATCATCTCTCTAAGGTAAAGCTCAGTGTTTTGTGATGTTTTTGTAGCAGTCATAATTACATTGAAAGCTATTAAATAGTCGTTGTCCCATCCATTTCCATCTGCTCTAATAAGATTTGGCACTAGATTTCTGTAAGGACTATTTTTGTCAGCCAAATCTATTACAAGCATTTGTTTGAACGTCCCTTTAGCATTAGGGGAGATATCTTCTGTAAATGGAAATGATCTAATTATGGATGTTCCCCACATCGTTTCAATATTTGTTCCTCGATAAGCTACTTCCGCATACGAGGCAGCTCTTTTATCCGCTGTCAGATTTCCGCCATTTAAAACCGTCAGGACCCGATCCACAATAACCGTGGCCTGAGCGCGCGTAGAATTTTCTTTCAGACCCAGCTCTCCGCCGGTAAGGCCAGATAGGATTCCGCGCTTCGTTGCTTCATAGACCAATTGCGTGTCGCTAGTCTTCGTATTCCGCAATGTTTGATCAATAGCCCTTACTGTGATTCGCGCCATTTCCTGGCGGCTGATCGGCTGAGTCCAATTCCCATTAAAATCGGATGTACGGTGTATGCCAGCTTCTACAGCTGCACTTACATACGGCGTGTACCAGGGCTTGCCGGATAAGTTTGCGGGGATATCCAATTGGAGAGATAAATCAACAAGCTTCAGGAATTCAGCCCTGCTGATCTCTTGATTCGGTTTGAACGTGCCGTCTTCGAATCCATTGACCAGCTCTTTCGAGATGAGCTTTTGAATCGAGCTGTAATACCAGTCGCTGGATTTCACATCCTTGAAGGATGTACTGGCGGCCGCAGTTGAAGCTGCTTCAATTGATGCTGTAACGGAAGAAAAGAGAAGAGCAGCAGCTGTTAAACCGGTGGTCAGTTGGGAAAGTTTCATTTCAATCCGCTCCTTAACATAGGATCTTGTTATTTCCTAACCTGCTTGTGAATGGTCTGGCATGAATTGATCGGGTGATAGAGCAGCGGCTTAATTTCATTCGTAAAAAGGTTGTCCGACTTTCACACCTTTGTCACTTAAATGAACCGTCCGCTTTTAAACCAACACTAGGAATCGTTCTGTAATTGTCGTCCAGGAAAGATAAAATTATATGGTCTAAAAATTGTTATCGTTGTTCCCGAGCCTGCTCCGCAATAATCATCGATCTGGTCGAGTTGATAGATTCATACATGATCAAGCCTGAACCGGCTAGCATAACCATAGCCGACAAGGTAATTAACATTAACCGAACCAAGCTGCATTCCTCCAGACACCTCTTTTTGCCTTATATCGGTAATTTTAATGATTCCTTCCATAATCAGAACAAAAAAACACCCGTCCCAGCATCAGCTGCGGACGGGTGCTTCCCGATTCCGAATCATTCATTTCTTCCTATTATATCCATGTAGAATCATTAATCAACAACAAATTTATCTCGGGAGCTTGTATCTCAGCTCAAGCGCATCGGATTCCCTGGGATCGGCCATGACAGCCACTTCCCGAACATACCCTCGCTGAACGAGCTTCTGCAGGATGAGCGTAAGATCGACATGAAGCCCGTTCATGGAAGGATGGCTTGCCAGCTCCATGATGCTCCAAGGCTCCTCCCTCGATTCCAGAATATGAAAGATTAGAGAGGAGCAGGATCGCATTTTGCTCATGATCGAAAACTCGCAGGCGAGAAGCACGAGCTGAATGCGCTGTTCAAGCGTCTCCGGACTCGTCGTGAGCTCCTCATACAGCTTATAAATGCCCGGATGGAACCTTCGCATCTGCCGCCAAACGGATGGCTCCGGATGAAGTCCGGCTTCAAGCAGCTCCATATGGGCATAATGATTTAAAGTTTTGATAATATCGTTATGAGCATCGAATTGAAACCCGTCCGAAAGGTTTTGCTTGGCTTGAAGGCATGATTTCAAGAAAGCCTCATACTCCACAAGCAGCTTCCGCTTCATGAGCTCATCCGGGAATTGGCTGATGCGCGCCTTGATCTGTTCGAGGAAGCTTTCCTTGTCGAAAACAACGTCTCCTCGCAGCAGCCATTCGATGATCCTGCCGTCGCTCCCGTTGGAAACCCATTGCTCCAAGCCCACGCAGGTTGTCCGGCGGATCATGACACGCTGCCCTTCCATGCGCAAATGTTCAATCGAGGGCCGGCTGCACGCCGAGCTCGTGATGACGAGCAGCAGCAGGTCCAACCCGTCGATCTGCGGATGAAACGGATAGGGATGAGAGACAGACACAAGCCCGATCACTCCTTCTTCAAACTGGAGCATACTCGAAACGTGTTTTTTCATAAGTTCCAAACGGTTATCCCCCATATAGCTTCCACCAGAAGTTTCCGCTATAATATTAGTCTGTAGGTTATGATTCGACAAAAACAGGCGGTTTCCTGCCTTGCTTACAAGAAATCGGGCCGCTATGCCCGAGCCAATGAAAGGGAATGAATTCGAGTGCTACTTAAATCCAGCAAGATCAACGAGTTCCGCCTGTGGGGGCTTGTCCTCATCCTTGTCGGAATGGGGGTTATGATTCTTGGCACGGCGGGCATCGTTTTCTGGGGCCAGACCGGCAAAGTGATTGCCGCCGTGTTCATGGTTATCGGCATGATCGCCCTGCTCGTAAGCGTCGGCATCTATTTCTGGGCAGGCATGCTCTCTACCAGCGCGGTCATGCTCATCTGTCCGGAATGCGGACGCCAGACCAAAATTCTTGGACGCACCGACCGCTGCATGTACTGCAAGACGATCCTCACGCTGGACAAAGAGATGGCGACGCACGGTCTGGACAGCGATGATGAACTGCCTGTTGCTGCAAGCAAGACCGATTCGGGACCGGCAGCAGCCGCTCCGCCTTCGTCCCAGGCCTGAATTTCATAAAAGCCCTCGGCGCCGCGACTTCACTTGGAAGTCATGGCGCCGAGGGCTTTTTTTGATCGTGATTTAAATCGTCCTTGAATCAAGATGGATTGCTGAGGCCGTTGTGGATGACAGACCAGACATCATCCGCCTGGAAGGAGCGGCTCCATGTGGCCACGCCTGCCAATCCGTATTTGTGGACCAAGGCGATGCGCGCCTCAAGGGAGACTTTGTCTTCGATCCATATCCGGTTCAGCCCTCCCTCTACCGGGTACTGAACATAATTCTGGCCCGTTGACGGATCAAACTCCGGCTTCAGCTTGTTCGTCGCGATCAGCTCCCTGATCTTGTTCATGCCGACAGCCTTGGACGATACTTTGACCGACCCGTCCGAACCGGTTTTCTCCGTCCAGATCCGCGTATATAGAGGCATGCTCAAAATCAGCTTGGAGCCGGGAATCTTATCTTCTTCCAGCAGCCTCAAAATCGAATTTTCCACCCAAGGCAGCGAGGCGACCGAACCCGATTCGGGACTGGACGCCCAATGCTCGTCATAGGCCATGAGCATCATGTAGTCGACGCTTTGAATCAATTCGGCCCGGTCCAGGAACAAGGACCACATCTCGCTATTGGACTTCGGCGTCACATCGATGGAAACGACAAGACCCTGCTCATGCAGCATCGGCGTCAGCTCCCTCACGAATTGAACGAGTGCGCCTTTGTCGGAAGTCCGTACATTCTCGAAATCGATGTTGATGCCCTGAAGCTGGTACATTTTGGCGTAGGCCAAAAGCTGCTGGATCATGGAAAAACGGGTCTCGACATTGGCCAAAGCTTGAGTCGTCCGTTCCGGATCAAAGCCGTTGCTGAACAGCGCCCACACCTGGATCCCCTTGCTTCTCGCCCATTTCGCATAATTGGCATCCGCCTTGCTGCGGATTTGGCCGGCTCCATCCATTAATTCGAACCAGGTGGGGCTGACGACGTTGACCCCTTCCATGGCAGGGAACTTCGCCGGATCGGGAGCCACGTTGTATACCGCTTCCCAAGTCAGATTGATTTTCTGGCCGGTTGATTTCCACGCCAGTTCAGGCTGCTGCTCGACTGGCTCTTGAGTCGTCTGCTTGTCCGACAACCGAAGCTCGGATTTGCGGGCATAACCGCTGTACCCGCTTGGCCCTTGGACGGAGTACCAGTCTCCTTCTTCCTTCCAGACCGTGAGCCTGCCTTCCAATGGAACCTTTTCAATATAAGGGCTATGAATGCTCGGCCCGTTGCGGACAGCCAGCTCCTTTTTGCCAGGAATCGCATACTGGATGCTGTCGCCTCCCTTGGCAAGCGTAACGGCTCCAGTGACCTTCGATACTTGAGCTTGGACGCCGTACAGCGTGTTCAGCGGAGTCAAAGGCACATAGACGATGCCTTTTCGGGTTTCCGGAGCGACAGCCAGCTTGAACGGTTTGCTGCCAAGCTTGGCGGTGAGAGTATCCGTTTTCATTCGCAGCACTTGACTGCCATTGGTTAAAATGATGGATTCCGAATCGGCTTCATAGCGAATCGGAATCTCGCTTCCGAGCATGGAAGTGACGGCTTCGATCGGAAGCTTGATCTCGTCGCCCTCCAGCAGAGCGCCCGCTCCCATGAACTCGCCTTTATAGAACAGCGGATGCTCAACCGAGAACACTGGCGTCTCCTGCTCGTTGCTTGGCATAAGCAGCTGATATCCTGCCCATGCCCCTGCCATGATACCGATACATACACAGAATCCCAGCAAGCGGCGAAATCCTCTTCCCTTGCGCCTGCCCGCAGAGGTCATGCCCCTTCTCATTGCCCACACTCCTTGCGTATACAAAGATTAGACGAGTTCGGAACGCAAAAAGTTGACCGATCCTTCTCTATGAGTCTATTAAAAGAGGGCTATATTCATGCACATAAAAAAAACCGTTTGGAAGCATCGCTTCCAAACGGTTTCAATTCACGGTCGTTTTCGCGCATTGCGTGCATACTCCGTAAATTTCCATTCGATGTCCTTCGACACGGAATCCGGTCTCTCGGGAAGCGGCTTGCTCCACCTCCATGAGAGGAGGATACTCAAAGTCGACGATATCTCCGCATACTTTGCATATGGCGTGATAATGGTCGGACAAGTCGGCATCAAACCGGCTGGAGTCATCCCCATAGGTCAGCTCCCTGACCAAGCCTGCCTCGACGAACAAACGCAGGTTGTTGTAGATCGTAGCGACGCTCATGCTCGGGAAGTCGGGTGACAAAGCTTTATAGATCTCGTCCGCAGTCGGATGAGTCATGGAATTCATCAGAAACCCAAGTATCGCGTGACGCTGCGGGGTCATGCGGACGCCGCTTGCCTTCAGCTGCTCCAGAGCTTGCTCAACGCTGGCTCCCATTCCCGATCACGTCCTTCGTAATTTATAGTTGTATTTACTTTGTAGTAGTTCTATTGTAAGCCTGAATTTTACGTTTTGTCAATGAAGAGGCTACCATCCAACTTTTCTCTTTGCATGGCCTATGGGCTTCATCCGGGACCGGGATAAGAGGTAATCCGTATGTCGCTGTTGGCATCGACCCGGATCCGGTACGTACCGAGCCCGATTTGGCCTTTGACGGTCTTTTTCTCGATTTGGAGAGGCAGCTCGGAACGGATCGTCCCGAAGGTAACCGATCCATCAACCGTATAAGAACCATCCGCCGGCAAGGATAAGAGAATTTCTCCAATGGAGCTGTTGATGTCCCAAGTGCCCCCGACCACAGAGCTTGCCAGGCTGATCTCTCCATTCAGCGTATCCGCCTGCACGCTCCCGCTGACTTCACGGACATGGATGAATCCGTTCCTCGTCTCGAGCAGCGCTTCACCCCGAACATCGTTGATGTCCAGATTGCCATTGGCCGTGGAAGCGGTCAGCTTGCCATGGATCGACGAGGCTGTAATCGCTCCTTCCTTGGCCGACAACGCCGCGTCTCCGGTAATTCTCCGGGCTTTCACCTCGCCATTGCTGGTGCCCGCTTCCAGCGGTCCGGTCAAATCCATCGCTTCGATGGAACCGCTGCGATTGCGTACGACAAACCCGCCGGTTGCGCGAATGCCGCTTAGCTTGACGGAGCCGTTGCCCGCATTGAGCAGGAATTTGACCGTTTGCTCAGGAGCAGCGGGAGGAGGAGAGGGACTCGCCGCGTCCGTCTGTGGAGAAGGAGAAGGCTCCGTACCGTCGGGTACATTCTCTCCCGGCAGGGCTGTTCCCGCCGAGAGAGGACCAGGAGAAGGAGATGCTCCCGGAACGGACAGCAGTGTCTCCAAATCGGCCGGAATCGTAATCTGGAGATTGAAACGCGGCATCCGCGCCCCGTTGGCGCCGTAAGGCATCCCCTTTGTCTCAATGTGCAGCTTTCCTTCCGCAGATACGGAGACGGCTGATTTTTGCTCCACCAGATCCGCCTCCTGCTTGTTGTCGGAATCGACCCAGAGCGTCGCTTCGACGGTTACTTCCCGGCTGTCCGGGTCTGTCGAAGGTACGACCGACACGTCTCCGTTGGGGTTGTCGACCACGACATCGTTCAGCGGTTCCGTAATGACGGCGGATACTGGCTTCAAGCTGTAGCTGTACCCCTTTTCCTCCGACAGGTTCTCCATCCTCGCGCCGGTCCCGTATTGATCCAGCCAACGGAAAGGAAGCCCGCCGTATTGGGTGATCGAGTAGCTGATCCCGCAAGCAGCAGCGCTGCAAGAAGCGAGCCCGCGCCTGCCGACAGCCTTCGCCCAGGCTTTTTTCTCTCCAGCAGCTGGTAGACCAGCATTTCAAATCCGGCAAGAACGAACAAGAGCGGCCACCAGTCGGCTAACAGCCCGATGTCATTGCGTCCCGCAGCCTGATCCCACAGCAGCAGAACTCCGCATGCAGCCAGCAAAGCGGCGCTGCTGAGCCTGCCGAAGCGGAAGAAGCCCGGCTTGATCCGAAAGGCCATCCATGCGGCGATGATCAGAAGAATGACTCCGGATGCCAAATCCCCAAGCCAATCCAGTCTTGGCTGGACAGCTCTTGTCGGACGGATAAGAAAAAAGAGTATGATTCCGCCGGCGACAAGAATCATGCTGTGAGTCATCGCGAAGCCGACAGGCTCCGGTCGTAGGCGCGCATCGTCTTCAGACAGACCCGTGCGGCTGGCGATCTGCAGGGCATCGAACACGCTGACGAAATACAGCGCCGGCAGCGCCATTCCCAAATATACGAGCAAAAGGGCGCGGCTGCCGCTCGTCGCATCGGAAAATCGGACGAGAGCGGCTAGATCCAGCAGCACCGCGAGCAATAGGACCAGGCCGCGTCCATAGCGGCCGATGTAGAGATGGCCTCCGCCGGGGAGCAAAAAAGCGAGCAGTCCGGCCAGCCAGCGACGTTTCGGTTGGAATTGGGTATTGTTCATTCCGCGCTCACGGCATGCACACCATCCAGCGATTTGATTTCTTCAAGCAATTTGATGATATTGCACGATCGGGGGAAATTAACATACAGCAGCAGCATCACCCTCGGCCCTTCCATTTCACGGTTGCCGTGCTCCTGCAGCGACATCTTGCGCATGACGATGCCTTGCTGCTGGAGAAGAGCGCTGATCGCCTGAAGAAGGGCGTTCGTTTCGTCAGCCAGAATCTGCAGGTGATGCTCTTTTTTTCCGTTGCTGAATTTGCGTTCGACTTTATTAAGGACGATGAGGACGATAAGGACAATCACTGTGACGGCCACGGCAGGGAACAAAAATCCAGCGCCGACCGCAAGTCCGATGGCGGATACGACCCATAGCGTAGCGGCCGTCGTAAGGCCCGTAATGGATTTCCCGGTAAATAAAATGGTGCCCGCTCCCAGAAAACCTATGCCCGTAATGACTTGCGCTGCCAGACGAGCCGGGTCCAGACGGACATTCGTCTCGTTGATGAAGGCTGAAAATCCGTATGCCGACAAAAGCATCAGCAGACAGGAGCCAAGGCAAACCAATATATTCGTCCGAAGGCCGGCCGCATGATTCGACTGCTCCCGCTCGAAGCCGACCAGCCCGCCGAGCAGAACAGCCATAAGCAGCCGGAGCATCATCTCCCACTCGCTGATGTACCAGGGACTGCTGACAGCCAAGGATGCGCTCATGATGTGCCATCCCACCCTTTCTCTTCGTTGCTGCGCATCTTTTCAGGCTATTGTACCTTACTGTATGCGGCGACATGAAGCATTTCTTCGCTTCAACATACTTTAACACGGATGCTAGGTTCCGTAACGTCCAAAGCGGGCAGGAGCGATAAACCTCGTACTTATATCGCATATTGAAAAAAGCCGCTCCCGATAGGGAACGGCTGTTGAAATCAGCGGTTGAGATAGTCGGTCAAAAGCTTGTTGACGAGTCCCGGGTTCGCTTTGCCGCGGGATTCCTTCATCACTTGGCCGACGAGGAAGCCGATCGCTTTTTCCTTGCCCGCCCGGTAGTCCTCCACCGACTGCGGGTTCGCTGCGACGACCTTCTCCACAATGCTCTGGATGGCTCCTTCATCGCTGATCTGGACGAGTCCCTGCTCTTCCACGATCTGCTGCGGAAGCTTGCCGCTCTCGAGCATTTCCTTGAACACGGTCTTCGCGATCTTGCCGCTGATAGTGCCTTTTTCGAGGAGGCCGATCATTTCTCCCAAGCCTTGTCCGGTAATCGCGACGCCGTCGATCTCCTTGCCGGTCTGGTTCAAATAAGCGAGCAGATCGCCCATGATCCAATTGGACACCGATTTGGCATCGTTCGTATACGCCAGGCTCTCTTCAAAGAAATCAGCCAGCTTTTTCGAGGAGGTGATGACGCCGGCGTCATATGCAGGCAAACCGTATTCGGAGGTGTAGCGGGCTTGCCGTGCATCCGGAAGCTCGGGAATGGAAGCGCGGACGCGCTCCTTCCACTCGTTGTCGATAAGCAGCCGAACCAGGTCCGGATCGGGGAAATACCGATAGTCATGCGACTCTTCCTTGCCGCGCATGGAGAAGGTTTTGCCTTGGGAATCGTCCCAGCGGCGCGTCTCCTGCACGACGGTACCGCCGCCGTCCAGTATGTCGGCCTGCCGCATCTGCTCGTACTCCAGTCCGCGCTGCACGCCGCGGAAGGAGTTCATGTTCTTGAGCTCGGCTCGGGTGCCGAATTTCTCCTGGCCCCATGGACGAAGGCTGATGTTGGCGTCGCAGCGCAGGCTGCCTTCTTCCATCTTCACGTCGGACACGTCGCAATACTGCATGATGGCGCGCAGCTTTTCCAGATAGGCCTTCGCTTCCTCCGGGGTGCGGAGATCCGGCTCGGATACGATCTCCACAAGCGGAGTGCCGACACGGTTGAAGTCCACAAGGGAAGCGAAACCGCCTTCGACATGGGTCAGCTTGCCGGCGTCCTCCTCCAGATGGAGGCGGGTAATGCCGATCCGCTTCGTCTCGCCGTTCACTTCAATGTCGATCCAGCCGTTCTCGCCGATCGGCTGATCGAATTGGGAGATCTGATACGCCTTCGGGGAATCGGGATAAAAATAGTTTTTACGGTCGAACTTGCTGATATCGGCCACGGTGCAGTTAAGCGCCATGGCCGCCTTCATCGCGTACTCGACCGCCTGCCGGTTCAGTACCGGCAATACGCCGGGGTGGCCGAGGCAGATCGGGCATGTATGGGTATTCGGCGGCGCTCCGAACGATGTCGAGCAGCCGCAGAAAATTTTGCTGGCGGTATGCAGCTCCACATGCACTTCAAGCCCGATCACCGTTTCGTACGAATTGTATTCCGTCATGGATAACGTTCCTCCTGCTTGCAAGATACGGGCGCTTACAGCTGCGGGCGCGCCTTGTGGTGGTCGGTGTGCTGCTCGAAGGCATGGGCGGCGCAAAGCACGGTCGCTTCGTCGAACGCCTTGCCGATCAGCTGCAAGCCGACAGGCAGTCCGTCCGCGAAGCCGCACGGCACGCTGATGGCCGGCACGCCGGCCAGGCTGACCGGGATGGTGACGATGTCATTGAGATACATCGTCAGCGGGTCGCCGATCTGCTCGCCGATGCGGAATGCAGGCGTTGGAGCCGTCGGTCCGAGCAGCAGGTCGAAGTTCTCGAACGCCTGGTCGAAGTCGCGCTTGATCAAGGTGCGTACCTTTTGCGCCTTCAAATAGTAAGCATCGTAGTAGCCGGAGCTGAGCGCATACGTGCCGAGCATGATGCGGCGCTTCACCTCGTCGCCGAAGCCTTGGCTGCGTGACTTGCGGTACAGGTCGATGAGATTGTCCGGATTGTCGGCTCGCACGCCGTATCGGACTCCGTCGAAGCGGGCCAGGTTGGAGGACGCTTCAGAGGAAGCGAGCAGGTAATAGGTCGCGACCGCATACTCGGTATGAGGCAGCGATACTTCTTCCCATGTCGCTCCAAGGCCCTCGTACACTTTGAGCGCGGCCAGGACGGCCTCCTTCACTTTAGGATCGATGCCTTGACCCATATATTCCTTCGGAACGCCGATGCGAAGACCTTTGACATCTCCTGTCAAAGCGCTGACGTAATCCGGAATGGCAACGTTCGCCGAGGTCGAGTCCATGCCGTCATGTCCGGCAATGGCTTGCAGAACATAAGCGGAATCCTCGACGTTTTTGGTCAGCGGCCCGATCGCATCCAGCGAGGAAGCAAATGCGACCAGACCGAAGCGGGACACAAGGCCGTAGGTCGGCTTCAAGCCGACGACGCCGCAATAGGATGCCGGCTGGCGGATGGAGCCCCCGGTGTCGGACCCTAGAGCGAAATACACTTGGCCGGCTGCAACCGACGCTGCCGAGCCGCCGCTGGAGCCTCCAGGGACGTAGTCCGTATTCCAAGGATTGCGGACCGGGTGGAAGCTCGAGTTCTCATTGGAGCCGCCCATCGCAAATTCGTCCATGTTGAGCTTGCCGATCGTGACCGCTCCGGCATCGCGCAGCTTGGAAGCCGCGGTCGAGTCGTAGATCGGATTGTAATTGCTCAGGAACTGGCTGGCGCACGTGGTGCGAAGCCCCTTCGTCACAATGTTGTCCTTGATGCCTGCGGGGAGTGCGTGCAGCAGCCCCTTCTCCGCTCCTGCATCGCGGTCCAGCCCTGCAGCCCTGGCACGCGCGGATTCCTCGTTCAGCGTCAGGAAAGCCCCTATCTTGCCGTCCGTCTCCGCGATGCGCTTGAAGGAAGCATCGGTCAGCTCAGCAGCGGACAGCTTGCCGGCGGCGAGCTCGTTATGTACATCCTGAAGTCTCTTGTCAAATAAAGCCAAGCGTTGTTCCTCCTTTCAGCTAGGGATCCTATTCCAGCACGGCAGGCACTTTGAACTGCCCGTCCTCTTCATCCGGCGCGTTCAGCAAAGCGGTCTCGTTGGAAACCGATCCGCGCACCTGATCTTCCCGCATGACGTTCGTCACCGGCAATACATGGCTCGTAGGCTCCACATCCGTCGTATCCAGCTCTCCGAGCTTGTCCGCATAAGCGAGTATGGCGCTGAGCTGCTGGGCAAATTGCTCCTTCTCCGATTCCGTGAACTCCAGCCGGGCCAGTCCCGCCACATGCTCCACATCCCGAATCGTTATATTCATCGCGCTGTTCCCCCCTTGCCTCTTCGTCATTCCTTGTATTATACCTTGAGTTCCACAACATTCTCAATGAGCTGCAAATGCAAAAAAGAAGGCGTCCGCCAAGTTGGCGGCGCCTTCTGCGCTTACTTGCTTGCTTGTGCCGGAATATCACTTCCAGGCAGAGAGATCGACCTTGGAGCCCGGCTCCACGACCTGGCCCTTCAGGCCGAGCCCTCTCAAGCTCTCGACAAAAGCGCCGGCATCCTGATGGATGGGCGGAAACGTATCGTAATGAATCGGGACGACATGCTCCGCTCCATACCATTCGGCCGCCTGCAAGGCATCCTCTGGTCCCATCGTGAAATGGCCTCCGATCGGGATGAAGGCGATATCCGGCTTGCTGCGCTTGCCGATCAGAGCCATGTCCGAGAACAGACAAGTATCGCCGGCGTGCAAAATCCGCTTGCCGTCCACCTCAATGACAAATCCGGCCGGCATGCCGCCGTAAACGATTCTCTGCTCGTCATCCAGCACGATGCCCGAACTGTGGAAGGCCGGTATCATCGTCGCCTTGGCGAACCCGAGGTCGACCGTTCCGCCCATGTTCATGCCGATCGTCTCGGCACCTTGCCAGGACATGTAGGCAGCCAGTTCGGGAATAGCGACGATCGGAGCTCCGTTCGCCTTGGAAATGTCGGCGGCGTCCAGGATATGATCCTGATGCGCATGAGTAAGAAGAACGTAATCCGTGCGGATATCGGACGGATTGCTCTTGGACAGCGGATTGCCGCTTAGGAATGGATCGACCAGCAAAGATTTCCCGTTATCCGCCGTAATCTGAATGCAAGATTGGCCGTGAAAAATAATTTCCATCCTCATCATCCTCCTCTATCGACTAAAATCCGCTCCGCTTCTTAAATCCAGGCCTTGAGATTGACTTGCCGGATAAAGTCGTCGCGGCTTTGCAGCTCTTTGGATCCGGGCTCTTCGGCAGGCTCTTCGGCTGCGTCGCCATTCATGATCCGGTTGAACAGCTCTTCGTTGCGGGTCGCCAAGGCATAATCGATCAGAGCCTCCCGCTCCACGCGGTCAGCCTCCAGACGAAGCAGGATCTCCTCCAGCTCCACGTCATCTCCCGGAACGAGAAAATTGCGGTTTTCCGCTGGTATGCGGATGACATAATCAAATACATTGTCCGCATTGCGGTCATAGGCAATAATATATCCATACTCCCCGACAGGAAGATTCTGCTCATATTGATCAGCGATGATAACGACCTTGTCTCCGAGCTTCAGCATTGTCCACTCGCCCCCCTGCTCTTTGCCGCGGCCTATTGAAATAAACAGAAATGATAGGCTCGCGGACAGCTCTTTTAAAAAGTTTACTAGAAGTAGCGGGGTGAGTGCAAACGGATATGTTCAAGAGCCGGCAGATGAAGAGAACAAACCGGGCCGGAGGCATGGAAATTAACAGTATTGACATGGTTTTCCTGCACGGCAGCACCCTATGCTGCGGCTCCAAATCAAAAGCTAAGTGCTGTGGTTCTTATTAGGCTGTTAGCTGTGGTCTGATAAGGAGCTAAGTTCTGCTGACCTGATTAGGTTAAGTGCTGCGGTTCCCGATCAAGAACTAAGGCTTGTATAGACTGTATTCATCGGGCCGGTCAGCTCGGCGGTTCCTTTCACATGCCAGACAACCGGCTCCATCATGGAAAACAACCGCGGGTAAGAGACGGCTATGATCATGACGACGCCGGGCCGATCGAGCGTCACTTCGTAATTGTACCGGGAATTGCGGTACGTGAAAGGAAACGGCTGGCCGGCGTTGATGACTGCCCAGTCTTCCAGCACGACGCGCTGGCGCAGCCTGGAGCCGGGAAGCGGATGACCCGAAGCATCCAGCAGCAGATTGAGCCGCAAGTATTCCATCGCCTTCTCGTACGCCGCCTCTGCATTGATCGTGAACCGGCCTTCGGCCAAATCCTCCTTGTTCAACTGCTGGGCGGCCGCATGGACGGCTCTGCTGACGGAATGCTTGCTCTCGAACAAGGTGCGGATCGATCTTTCCTCATCGATCTGCAGCGCATGGGCGGAAGCCCAGACGGTCAGCATAAGCATGATAAGCAGCAATTTGGACATGGTTTTCCCCTTGCGTGATCAGGATCAGGCATTACGGCACGTATTCGCTCATTTTAATGCCCGATGCGGACATTCTCTCCTCGGGATCAGGCCCAGCAATCCCTATCAGGCTGTCGATCTGGAACAGCCTTTCGTAGGGATAGCTGATCGTAAGAAGCAGCCCCTTTCCTCTCAGCAAAGGTCTGGACGAAGAAGTGGCGACGCCTCCATCCGAAGCCGATATGCGGTACCGGATCTGATCCCGCCTCATTCCAGCCTGCTCCAGCCTGCTGCGGGAGGCTTCGACCATGGCATCGTCAATATAGCCGCGGCTGCCGCTCGCCCCCGTTTCGAGAAGGTAATCCACTTCCTTCTGGAGGAGAGCTTCCCTGACGATGAAGACATGCTTGTAAATCGGCGAAAACATCATCCAGCACAGCATTCCCGCAAACAGGACGAATACCAGAATCTGCTTCATGGATCGGTGCTTCGGATTTCTTCCGCCATCCGGCTGCCCATGGAGGCCAACCGGACTTTCGATCCTTCCTCTCCGTCCACGACGGATAGGTAAATGGCGATGACCGTTACCAATAAAAGCATGGATACGAGCAGTTCCTTCATGGATCCCCCTTGCTTTCAGCCAGTCGATTGGAGACTTAGGAACTTAAGGCAGCAGGCTGCTGATTTGGCCGTTCGCAGCCGTTCCGTGATTCTGAATCTGCACCCGCGTACCGGTGCCGTTGTCTGCGATTATGGAATTGAACAGCAGCATTACGACAACCAGCATCATGACCGTAACTAAAATATTGCGCATCATCTCACCTCCTTGAATAACATTTGCCTTGCACGGAAGCATGAATTGATGGATTCAAGCAGGAACACAACTGCTGAGCTGCTTGAGCTGTCGAGTTGGATGGGCCGTTGAGCTGCATAAGTGTCGAGTTGGATGAGCCTTGAGCTGCTTGAGCTGTCGAGTTGGATGGGCCGTTGAATTGAATGAGCTGGAACAGCAGCTTGTTCGGCTTAGAGAATTGCGCTAGTTGAGCGAATTGAACAGAGCCTGGCTCTCCCTCACCCACGGATAGATGAAGACCTGAAAGGTATACAGGATCGGAATACCCGCGAGCATGAACAGCATGTACGAGCTCGACTCCTTGCGGCTTTCCTTCAATAGCTCCAGCTTGTCCTTATAATCGCGGATACGTTCCCTTAACAGGACGTAATAGGCCTCGTGATCATGCACCCGCAGCGATTCAATCGTCTCGGCGAAGCTCATTCCCTCCTCCGTCCCGATCCGATGCTTGAACTGGCGGATGGATTGTTCGGCATCGTGATACCATTCGCCCAGCAGCCGCTGAAGGTCGCTCCGAATGGATCGTGTATAGGGCACGCATCTCATGAGTTTGGCATGGATATGCAGGCTGGAGCCTTGCAGGTACAGCAGTTGTACGCTTATGGCATGCACTTCCTGGATGACACGCCTCGATCTGGCTTTCTTCCAGGCACCGAGGATGGATTTGTCGGCATAGGCGCAGACAAACACCGCCGCGAATACGGCCATGATAACTGCTTGAACGGGTCGCGCCTCTCCTATTGCCAGCCAGGCTCCGCATCCTGTCACCCCGAGAATGCAAGACTGCATGGCTATCCTCCGCACAAGCAGGTAAAACCCCGGATCGTACTCCAGACCGCATCCGGCCAACAGCGCCGCTCTTGCTTTATAATCGAGGCTATCCCTATAAAGCTTCCAGAATGCAAGCCTTTCATCCGTCACCCGAACATGCTTCCAAGGACGATCGGGAAGATGGAGCCAGCGCTTGCGCTTCGCAGGAAGCAGCTTCCCTAAGAAAAAGATCGAAACCGCGACAAGCACAAACTGTCCCAAAACAGATGCAAAGAATAAGACAGCGGCCCAGCCTTCCATCATAATCATAACCACCTGTGTCCTTTACATTTTTTTGCGTGAGAGCCAAAGCCCCATTAAGAAAGACATGAAGATAAGCAGCAGCGCATTCAGCAGCATGTCCCTGCCAGCGGCGTCCTGCAGATAGTACCGATAGGAATTGTCTGCGTTGTACCGGATATTGATCCCCATGAAAACGGCAAGAAAGAGGATCGGCGTAAAATTCGCGATTCGGATCTCCAGAAGCTTATGGCGTTCCTGTTCTGCAATCCGCCTCGACTTGCGCATGTCTCCCACCAGCTCCCGCAAATTTTCGGATACCGGATTGCCTTCAACGAGTGCGATTCGGAGAATTTCGACCAAATAATCGCCCCACATATGACCGAGCGACGAAGCGAAAACTCGAAGGCTGGCTTCGTCATCCCCTCGGACGGACAAGTTGCGGTACAACTGCTCGAAAACGGGCTGCATCGGTCCAAGAAGCCGCTGTTCCTCGACAACCCGCTGCAATGCCCTGCGAATCTGCCGTTCGCCCGTAATCATATAGCACTGGTAAAAGAGCTCCACCGCCGGAAGGAAGTCCATTCTCGCCTGCATCTGCCGATGCAGCAGCAGGCTTCTAAGGAAAACGTAAGGGATCAGCCCTCCCATGGCTCCGGAAAGCAGACTTCCCTTGAAGCTCAAAAACAGCAGCCCCCCTCCCGCAGATCCGGCGGCCAAAAGAAAGAAGGAGAGAAGCAAAAAGCCTTCGGGTTTGATTTTAGACTGCACCGATTCAAGCAAGAGGGAAATATGGCCGTACATCCGCTCCTGCCTGGCTAACAAGGAAGCAAGCCTTGCCTTGACGCTGCGGTCGCGGCGGTAGTGAAGTCTGGCTGCCGAATAATAGGCCCTCTCTCCGTGACGAAGCATCGCCATCACCAATATGAAGAGGCATAGTCCGAGAAGCAGGGAGGCCGCTGCGGCAAGTACCCCTCCGCTCACAGCTGCAGCGCCTTCATCGGAATCTCCGTCCGATATTCGCCAGCTTCAGCTTCGGTGACCGCAAATCCGGCAGAAGACAACGTAAATCCAGCTTCGGCAAAGCGCCTGCAATCGTCCGGATCAGGAGAAGCAGCCACATGCCAGCTGCCTGATCCGCGTACATAGACGGCCCAGTCGAGCACGCTTGCTTGTCCCCGATCCCAGCGGATCCGGCCTATTCTTACGATTCTCCGCTTGCCGTCCAACACTTGCATCTCGATTCCGATCTGGGTCACATAACCCGCGATCCGCTTGGAGAGCCGGTCCGGATTCATGGCTCTGCCGTCAAGCATACACATATCGCAGATCGTATCCGGTATATCTTCAAGACGGTTCGCATGAACGGTCGTCATGCTGCCCGAGTGCCCCCGGGTGCAGGCTCTTACGTAGATGTTCGCATCGTCATCCCGAATCTCGGCATGGATGATCCTATCGGGAGATTGTCGGAGCGCCAGCTTGAATGCTTGCTTGGAACGGTGGAGCGGATCATCCTCGTCCATTTCGTATTCCACCGCGTTTTTGTTTGGAAAATCTCGGCTAAGCATCATCTCCAGCCGGCTTTCCAACGTGACGAGACGCTCGTCATCGGGCAGTTCGGCGATGAGTGCCTTGAGCAGATGGGTTTTGCCGGATCCCGTCGGACCGATAATGACCAGATTGTACCGGCAATCAAGCGCGGCTCTCAGCATGGCCGCCATGGCGGCGTTCATCGTGCCGCATTCGGGAGAGATCAGCTCTTTCAGATTAAAAGCCTTTGATGCGTAAAAACGAAGCGTAAGCGTCGGCTGGGACGTGAATCCGAATCCGGTCATCGTAACACGGGTACCGTCCCGCAGCATGACTTCGGCCCATCTTTTGCGGGGATTGATGCGGTCGTTATTGTAAAGAACAAGATTTTGCTGGATCCGCTCCACTTCCTTCAATGACTGGAAACGGTATGGAGACCGCGAGACCCGACCTTCCCGCATCACATAAATTCTTGTTCCTACAACCTGGATTTCTTCCAAGCCGATCCGCTCCTGAAGGACAAGCTCCAGCGCCCCAAGCCCAATGACTTCTGCGAACAGCGCCTCCGCCAAGGAAGGATATCCGCCAGCCGTTCCGGGCAGCTCGTGAATGCGCAGCCTCAACAGCCTGTCCGTGATAAAAGCCAGAATCTCCTTGCGCTCTCCCGAATAACCGAGAACGGCCCGATTCAGCTTCTCGCCGTATTCACGCCGCTCTTCCTCCGTCAAGCCGCGGGGAGAAGCTAGATATGCCCTCATGTCATCCGCCGCTTTGGCAAAGTCGGACGGCTTCCGAGCCTGATCCTCGTCAGCTTCATCGACGTCTTTCATCATCATCCGGACGACCGGAACGGTTCCGGCTTGCTTCGGCTTGCTTTCGTTCGGGTCGTCGTTCTTGAGCTTCGCGGAATAGGCGGAGGGAGAGAATCGCTTCTCTCCGCTCATACTCCCAGCTCTCCCCGATGAGCGCGCAGTCTGCGGTACCAAGGCTGCGATTCCACAGCCGGCCGCTGCCTCAGGCCATGCCGTTTCACAAGCGTCTCTGCAGGACCGCTCATGGCCTGGGCTCCGGCAGCATCCTTCTTGAGCCAATGCCCGTATCGGCCATGGTCAAGGGAATCATAAAAAGCTTCGTTCGTTTTAAAACTCCCGATTAGCGGCAGTCCTGTTTCTTTTCCAATTTCCTTCATCTTGTATCCTCCGGTTCTCCAAGGGGTTTGAATGGGAAGCAGTTCGTATCGGCTCGGATCGACTCCGAATAAAGGGGACACCTGGCGAATCCAGCGGCTGCAATCCTCCTGGAAATGCGAGAGCGCTCCGGTCGTGCACAATATCCGGGAATCTGCGCGCCGAGCCGTACTGATCGTCGCGGCATTGTCCCAGCAGCAGCCGGCGTCCGCCACGACCGCCGAAAAGGTCCGTGCAGCTGTCTCCAACAGATGCTCCGCTTCCTCCGGCGTGAAATATTCGGCCTGGTCCCTGAGCAGATTGCCAAAGAGAGCATGTACGCCAGGCTCATCCGGGAAAGGCCAGCAAGCCCGCCTCAGCATCCGAGGCGTCAGGGAGCGGGATTTCAGCTCGGGACGGATCGCGTCCAGCGTATGAGCAGGAGCATCGCTCCCAAGGTAACGATGGATTTTGGCGCTCTTCAAGTTCAGGCATAGGAAGCCTACCTCTCCGCCGGTCTGCTCCGCGATTCGGCAGGCTGCCGCATAAGCCGCCGCCGTCGTCCCGATGTTGGGCGTCGTCCCGATAAAGGCGATCAGCGGTGCCGTCATGGCCTGCCTCCCGCGGCGGCAGCCGCCACAGCGTTGAGCGAGTCGGGGCTATAGGCCACGACGAGCTTGCTCTCCCCCGACTTGCAAAGCGAATCGATCCGCAGCCATTGCTCTTCCGTCAGATTCAGGTTGATGTCCTCGATTCTTCCGTTCGCATCCCGGCGGGAAGCATACATCTTCTCGCGGTCGCCAGAGGCAAGCGACAGCAGATTGGGATTGTCCATGTCGTCGATTTCCTGGTTTCCTCCGGTCTTCACCGAAGCGACGATGACCGGTTCCGGGAACAGCCTTTCCGACAGCTCAGCCGCTCCCGATACGTACAGCTGCACCCGATCGCCGGCACGGATGCCGTTGGATACCGAAAGCACATAGCTTCGGGGCAGCTGGAAGGTAGATTCGTTTTTGGCCGGCATGAGCCGGTATCCGTCCATCTTCCAGCTTCGAAGCGGCTCTCCTTCTCCAAGCGGGACGATTGCCTCCTTGCCCGCAGCCAAACCCATCTCCGTCATCATGTCGGCATTGAACGCCATCTCCGGAATCGACATATAACGCAGATCTTCCGCAGCTATCCTCTCTCCGGCTGCAATGAAGCGCTTGGGAGCGACGATCTGCACCGATTGCCGCCTCTCCAGCATGTTGGATTGGACTTGATAAAGGCCGTATACAAGTACGGCGGATAGCGCAGCTGCCAGAAAAACGGTTGATTTTTGATTTCTTTTGAACATGTCGCTCCCTTCTCTGCCCCGGAAAAACAAAAAACGCAAGCAGGAACCGGTAATCCGGTTCAACTGCTTGCGTTCTTCGCGAGCAAAACGATGCCATGCATCGTATACGGTTATGTTTGAGTCTATAGTATCAACAGAATAAATACCTGTCCAGCATTTTTTTCCATATTTTCCTCATCGGACACAATCGCCAGGCAGAAAATGGCGGAGCCGATTATCTGCCGGCTTAAAAGTCGATCAGACCGACGCTGATCTGCAGCGCGTCGTCGACATGTCTCATCATCTCATCGTCGAGATGCGTAATCTTGTCAGTAAGACGCTGCTTGTCGATCGTACGGATCTGCTCGAGCAGGATGACTGAATCGCGATCGAAGCCATGAGCCTTGGCGTCGATCTCAACATGGGTAGGAAGCTTCGCCTTCTGGATCTGGGCCGTAATGGCCGCTACGATGACCGTCGGGCTGAAGCGGTTGCCGATATCGTTCTGAAGGACAAGCACCGGGCGCACGCCGCCTTGCTCGGAGCCTACGACGGGAGATAAGTCTGCAAAGAATACGTCGCCGCGTTTGACGATCAAGAGCTACACCCCGCTGACGAGGCGGCCCAGCGCACGGTCTGCGTCTTCCTCCGCGTGGAAAGCTTCCGAGGCCATGTTCAAGTTGATCTTAGCCATTTCCAGATAACCGCGCTGCATCAATTCACGGATCTGACGTTTTTTGCGCTCCACGAGATAAAGCTTCATCGCCTGCCGAATGAACTCGCTGCGGTTGGAATTCTCCTTGGCCACGATTCCGTCCACTTCTTCCAGGAGCTGGTCCGGGATACTGATCATGATTCGTTTGGTATTCTGCAGATTGGCCACCAACTCGCACCTCCAAAACTTGTCAAAGCCTATTACCATTATGTCTCCGTTGGTATCGAGCTATACTCAACCATACCTATGAAAGGGCACTTTTCGTTAGAACGGCAAGATCCTTCAATAGTCGTTAAAAGGCTATTCGCCGCATAGCGACGCGATTCCTTCTTGACTTCTTCAAAAAATGACAAGAAGCCTCACATCCCTCCGCCGAGAAGCGGATTCGACACTTCGACGACCGCACCGCCGCGAATGTAAATCCGCGGGACGCGCGCAGCAAGCATGCAGGTAAGCTCGTAATTGATCGTGCCGAGCTTGTCGGCAACCTCTTCGGCCGAGATCCGCTCTTCCCCTTGCGAGCCGATGAGGATGACTTCCTCGCCCGGCAGCACCGGGAATGTACCCGCATTGTCTGCGGCTGCAAGCGCAATCATGCTCTGATCCATGCAGATCGTGCCGACAACCGGAACTCTGCGGCCGCGCAGCAGCGCTTCTGCCTTGCCGGTGAGCATCCGGCTGAAGCCGTCGGCATATCCGACCGGCAGCGTGCCGATCCGGGTATCTTCGTCGGCGACGAAGCGGGTGCCGTAGCTCACTCCCCAGCCAGGGGGTACCGTCTTCACGTGCACGACTTCGGTCTTCAGGGACAAAACCGGACGCAGATTCACTCTGCCGAATTCCACTTCATTCGACGGATATAGACCGTACATGCCGATGCCGAGACGGAGCATGTCTCCGCCCAGTTCCGGCGTATCCATGCCTGCCGCCGTATTGGCGCTGTGCAGGATTGGAATCGGAAGGCTGCGGCTGCGCACGTAATGCATGATCCCGGCAAACCGCTCGTATTGCAGGAGCGTGTAGCTCTTGTCGGCCTCATCCGCTTTGGCGAAGTGGGTGAACACACCGTCGACCTGAAGCTGAGGAATCGCGAGCACCTTCTCGATGAACCGTTCGGCCGCTCCGCTGCCGTCGGCGAGCGTCCCGAGCCGGCCCATTCCGGTATCCACTTTGATATGAACCTTAAGCTTGCGCCCATCATCCTCGGGCAGCGATGCCGCCGCCTCCAGAACATCCTCCCGGAATAAGGCGATTGATACATCATGCCGTCGCGCCGCCGGCAGTCCCTCCGGCGGAACGTATCCCAGCACGAGAATCGGCGCGGAAATGCCCGCTCTGCGGATCGTGAGAGCTTCGTCAAGAAAAGCCACACCCAGATAATCGATTCCGCAAGCCTCGGCTTCGCGGGCGACCTGGATGAGGCCGTGTCCATAGGCATTCGCCTTGACGGATGCCATCATCTTCATTCGTGCCGGCAGCGCGGAGCGGAAGGCTGCAATATTGTGAGCCAGGGCATCCAGGGAAATATGAGCTGCGGTCGGCCGATAAAATGCCGCTTCATCCATCGTATTTCAGTCCTTTTCTTTTGAACCCAGTGCCTCTAATGTTAAACGCTGACCTCGGGACTGTCAATGAAACGGGGCCGGTTCGGCACTGGCACCTGTTGCCAATTCGGCATCGGCAGGTAGGGAAAAGAGGCGCCGCCCAATGCCCGCGAACGCCTCTTGCATGATTGTTTATTTGCCCATTTCATCCACTACAGACTGGGCTACCGCAATCATTTGGTCCTGCGGAAGATCGCCGCTGGTCAAGCGGAATTCCTTGCCTCCGTAGGTCCAGGTGAGCGTCGTCTGGTCGCCTTCGTTAAGCTGGGCCCACGTATAGCCGAGATCCACCAGCCGGCCGCTGCCCATCGCCACCGCCGTATCTTCCGGCTGGGTTTCGATCAGCGTGTAATTGTAGGTGCCCGTATAACGCTGGATGTAGCCGGGCTCACCGCCGAATACGATCTCGCTGGAATCCTTCAGCGCAATGCCGTCGCCGCCAAGATAGGATGGCTCCATCGGCACGAAGCTCGTCGGATCTGCCGCTGCATCCTGCTGCCCATCCTCGTCCTGCGCTCCGGATGGATCCGCCGAGCCTGCGCCCTGCTGATCATCGCCTGCAGACGCTGCTCCGCCTTTGCCTGCGTCGCCGTCCTTGCCGGCCGGGTCGGCCGCCTTGCCGTCCGTCGCATCCGACTCCGGAACGGCTGTCGTAGGCTGCGAGCCGGCCGCAGGTGAGGACTGGAGATTCGACTTCGTGTCGAACACGCTTTTGTCCAGCTTTTCATTGAATTTGAAGGAGTCGAACTTCACATCGACCAGCACGGAAGCATTCGAATCGCTTACTTCGACCTGCTTGGGCGCATAGTCGGATTTATTCAGCCAGATTTTTTGCCGGGCCAGGGAAGCATTCTGATAATTAGCCATGACATCGAACACATAGCTGTCCTTCTCGGAAGCGAACTGGCGCGAGTTGTCGAGCAGGATGCTCTTCACCAGCGTCTGGTACAGATAGACTTGACCTTGGTCTTCCGGCCAGTTGCTTTGGAAGCGGAATACCTTGTTCAGGCTCGGGGTCAGGACGAACACGCCCTCGTCGTTGCGCAGCACGATCTGTGTCAGGTCCTTCTTCTCGTTGGTAAGCGCGATCCGGTAATAGTTGGGCTTCTGGAACTTCACATCCACCTTGTACTCCAGCGGCTGCGTGGCGGTATGAAGCGTCATCGTCCCCGTTCCCTGGTAAGTCTCGGTCTTGTCCTGCAGCTTGCCAAGCTCCTTCACCACGGAGCCGGCGTCCTTGCTGCCGCATCCGGCCAGCACCAGCGTAAAGCAGGCAATCAAAGCCGCGATCCATGTGATGCGACGCATGTAAATCATCCCCTCTGCACATTGGTTTTCCTAAGCTGATAACATGTCTATGAGGGGTCTTGGCCAATTATGCGGACGGGTTTCAGCTTGGCCGAGTTTTTGTCTGGAGCAAGCCCAAAGAAGGCCTGTGATCCAGCTAATTCCGATATGTGCAGGGTTTTGCCGAGCGGGGGCCGCAGGACGCAATGCCAGCCAACTCCGCTTTAATGATAGAAAAGAATTCTTATCTCTATCGCTGGCCGTGCTTTCCACAAGCTTGCCATGCAGGAATGCCTCCAAAATCCAAGTGATTCGGGAACACAGACCTTCAGACCTTCAGACCTTCAGACCTTCAGACATTCAGACCTTCAGAACTCAAACCTCTAAATCATCAGAACTTCAAATCTGCAGAACTCGTCAGGGCTTCAAATCTGCAGAACTCGTCAGGGCTTCAAATCTTCATAACTCCAGAATCCCAGACCTCCGCCACAGCCTCCGAGCTTTTAATCGGCAGCGCGACTTGCGGCCCATTGGTTTCATCCCTGCTGCCCTTCCACTGCCCCAGCTGGAAATAAAAAGATGATTTTCCCCTATTGGCCATAAAATAATCCCCCATGTCCATAGGAATATCCCCCTCCTTTAGAACCAATCTTGCCTTGGCGGGCTGCTGGAAACCTTCTAGACTTTATCTAAGCAGATCAACGATCTGTACGATAAGACTTAGCTAAACTAAGGGGGATCATCGTCGATGAAGAAGAAGTCCCAAGCTCTGTGCGCCCTTTCCGTGGCGACTGTGCTGCTCCTGTCTGCATGCGGCAGCAACGGAAACAACAACTCCGGAAATACCGGCGGAGACGCAAGTCCGGCACCAAGCCCGGCAGCAAGCACATCGCCGAGCCCGGAAGCGTCCAAGGCTCCGGAAGCCAAAGACGTCACGCTCCGCGTATTCTCCACCTTCGCCGGAACGGACGCAGCCAAGCCTGCTTTCCAGAAAGCGCTTGACGATTTCTCCGCCAAATTCCCGAACATCAAAATCACGAACGACGCGATGTCCGCGAACGACGACAGCTTCCGCACGAAGGTCAACACGGACATGTCCAGCGGCAACGAGCCGGACCTGCTCTTCTACTTCGTAGGAGCCGACGCCAAAGGCTTCGTCGATGCCGGCAAGGTCGTTCCGCTGAACGCTCTGCTCGACGAGGACGCAGAATGGAAAGCCGGCTTCAACCCTGCGGCTCTCGATGCCGTCAAGCAGCCGGACGGCAACATCTATGCCGCTCCGCTGACGGGCTACTACGAAGGCCTGTACGTCAACAAGGACATCTTCAAGAAATATAATCTGGAGCTTCCAACCGACTGGGACAAGTTCACGACGGCCATCAAAACGCTGAACGAGAACAAGGTCATCCCGCTCGCCGCTCCATTCGATCAATCGCACTACCTGATCGAGCACTTCGTCCTCGGCGCCGCCGGCGGCGCAGGCCACAACTCCGGCATTCTGGATGCCGTCAATCCGGACTGGGAGCTCGGCCTCTCCAAGCTGAACGAGATCGGCAAGCTCGGCGCCTTCCCTAAAGACGCCGCCACGATCGACCTGAACATGGCTGCGAAATACTACTCCCAAGGCAAGGCTGCCATGGTCATCGAAGGCTCGTGGGCGCAAGGCAGCTTCTCCGACGAAGTCAAAGCGGCTTCGACCGTGCTTCCTTTCCCGGCCATTCCAGGCGGCAAAGGCGACGGCAAGTCCATCATCGGCGGCTTCGGCTCCGGCTTCTACTTGTCGAAGAGCACGTACGACAACGCGGACAAGAAAGACGCTGCCGTCCAGCTGCTCAAGTTCCTGACGTCGCCTGATACGATCAAAGCGATCGCGCAAGCCAACTCCGGTACGCCTGCCGCTGCCAACGTGCAAGTGGAAGGCCTGCCGCAGCTCGCTCTGGACGGCTTCAAGATGGCCAGCGAAGCTCCGACGATCAACGCTCCGATCGACACGCAGGTCGCTCCGGAAACGTTCACGACGATCCGCCAGCATATCCAAGGCATCGTATCCGGCAAAGATACGGCGAAAGCAGCCCTGGAAGCCGCTCAGAAGATCGAAGTCGCAAACAAGAAGTAAGGCGTCCATATCCAGGCGATAGCCAACCCGACTCGCCGCCCGCTTGCTTGAAGGGCGGCGAGTTTCTTTAAAAGACAGGGGCTCGACGATAAACCGCAAAAAGGTGATTGAATGAAGGGCGATAAGAACTATATTTTGGCTTTCCTGCTGCCGGCTTTCCTGCTGCTCGGCACCTTTGTCTACTATCCGTTCCTGAAAAGCTTCTATCTCAGCTTCTTCCGCACAAACGGCTTCTTCAACAAGAAATTTGTCGGCTTGGACAATTACGAGCGCCTTTTTTCCGATGATCTTCTGGGCGCCGCTACCTTGCATACGCTGGAAATCATGCTTTACGTCCTGATCTTCCAAGTCGGAATCGCGCTTGTGCTGGCCGTCATGGTCGACAGCATCTCCAAGGGCAAGCAGTTTTTCCGAACCGTCTTCTTCTTCCCGATCGTCATCTCCGGAGCCGCGATATCCCTCCTGTTCGTGCTCATCTACAACTACCAGTTCGGCCTGCTCAACGGCATCATCGCCAAGCTGGGCTTCGAGCCGATTCTGTGGATGAGCGAAACGGGCTCCTTGAAAGCCGTCGCGGTTCCGACCGTATGGCATTACGTCGGCTTTTACTTCGTGCTCTTCCTTACCGCCATGTCCAAGATTCCCTCCGATTTCTATGAAGCAGCCAAGCTGGAAGGAATCGGCGGCATCAAAAAGACAACCATGCTGACCATCCCGCTTATTTTGAGCGACATCAAGGTCGTCATGATCCTTGCCATCACCGGCACGCTCAAAATTTTCGACTTCGTCTTTATTTTGACCCGCGGCGGCAACGGGACGGAACTGCTCGGAACGTACATGTACAAGAAGGCCCTTGTGGACCAGAACTTCGGTTACGGTTCCACTATTGCGATCTACATCGTCATTTTCGGGGTCATCCTGTCCTTGATTACGAACCGTCTCCTCAAGAGAGAAGAAGTCACATATTAAGTTGCAATGGGGTGGAAAGTGAATGCAGCAAGTCAATCCTGCCAATGCCGTACCTGTCACGAGAGGCCGCTCCGGCAAGCGATTCCCGTTCGGGATGGCCTTCGTTTATCTATGCCTTTCCTTATGGGCGCTCACGACGATCTATCCGCTCATCTGGATCATCAACAATTCGTTCAAATCGTCCGACGAGGTCATGGACAATTCGTTCAAGCTGGCGATTCCGCCGGACAAGCTGAAT
This sequence comes from Paenibacillus sp. P22, assembly GCF_000469945.2. Lineage (NCBI taxonomy): Bacteria > Bacillati > Bacillota > Bacilli > Caryophanales > Paenibacillaceae > Paenibacillus > Paenibacillus sp. P22. The sequence goes on from NZ_CBRA020000063.1 coordinate 33,861, forward strand.
TACACGAACGCTTTCGAGAGCATCAGCATCGGCCGGGCATACGCCAACAGCTTGATCATGTCCGTCTCCGTCGTCCTGCTTGTCTTGATCGTCGCCGGGCTCGCGGCCTATATTCTGTCGCGCTTCAAGTTCCGGGGACGCAACCTCATCAACTCGCTGCTGGTCGCGACGCTGCTCATTCCGACCTTCGCCACCGTCGTGCCGGTGTACGAGCTGCTGATCAAGTGGAAGGTGGTCAACACCTACTTCGGCCTCATTCTGCCGCAAACGGCTGGCAATCTGTCCTTCGCCATCCTCGTCATCGCAGGGTATCTGGCTACAATCCCCAAGGAGCTGGAGGAAGCCGCCTTCATCGACGGCTGCAACCGGTTCAACATGTTCACGAAAATCTTCCTGCCCGTTGGAAGGCCGGTCTTCGCCTCGACCAGCATCTTCGTCTTCCTGTGGTCCTACAATGACCTGTTCTCCGCCATCATCTTCGTCAACAAGGATTCGGTAAGGCCGATCGTGGCGCTGCTCGCTCAGATCAGCTCCCAATACGGCACCGACTTCGGCCTCATGGCCGCCGCTGTCGTGCTCACTGTCATCCCCGTTCTGATCGTATACCTCTTCATTCAGAAGTACATTGAAAAAGGGATGACCGAAGGCGCGATCAAAGGCTGATTCCATTCCCCAAAAAAAGAACCCTGCGGTCACAGCTGTGACCGCAGGGTTCTTTGATTTTGCGTCAATCATGAATGATGAGGCTTGCTGCTAGCTGGATCCGTTCTCCGGGACCTCTGCGTCCCCGGAAGGAACGGACTTGGATTGATCCTCCGCAGCTTGAGGAGGGAGGCTTTTGAGCCTGCCGCTCTTCTTCAGCGATTCGCGGAGCAGATATTCGATATGCGCGTTTACGCTGCGGAATTCGTCGCCGGCCCATTTCTCCACGGCCTGGTACAGCTCCAGGTCCAGGCGCAGCGGAAACGCCTTGCGTTCTTTGGCCATTAGACGGCTGCCTTAATTATAGAGCGTACCGGTATTGATGACCGGCGTCGTTCCCCGTTCGGAGACGATGGCAACCATAAGATTGTTGATCATCGCCGCACGCCGTTCGTCATCCAGTACGATTCCGTGGTGCTTCAGCTGCTGCAGGGCCGACTCCACCATGCCGACAGCACCGTCTACGATTTTTTGCCGAGCCGCTACGATCGCTTCCGCCTGCTGGCGCTGCAGCATCGCACCTGCAATCTCGGCTGCATATGCAAGGTGGGACAGACGGGTTTCCAGCACTTCCACGCCAGCTACGCTGAGGCGCTCCTGAAGCTCGGCGAGCAGCCGTCCGGAAATTTCGTCCGCGTTGCCCCTAAGCGAGATGACGGAGCTGTCCTCGTACGTGTCATAAGGGTACTGCGCCGCGATATGGCGGATCGCCGTCTCGCTCTGGATTTCCACGAACGTCTCGTAATCGTCGACGTCGAATGCCGCTCTGGCCGTATCCATTACCTTAAATACGACCACCGCTGCAATTTCGACCGGGTTGCCGGAAGCATCGTTGACCTTCAGCTTCTGGCTGTTGAAGTTCCTGACCTTGAGCGACATCCTGGATTTGACGGTGAACGGAACGACGATCCACAGCCCGCTATCCGATACCGTGCCTTTGTAACGTCCGAAAAACGTAATGATTTTCGCCTGATTCGGCTGAACGACCGTAAGCGAGCTGAACGCCACGAGCGCCAGCAGCAGCAGGACGACGCCCAGCACATTCATGCCAGCCGAACCATCGTCGGCATTGCCCGATACAAAGCACCAGATCGCTGCCGCTGCCGCCGCGATAGCAGCCAGCGTCGCCAGGAAACCGTTCGCATGCCAAGCCTGATGTTCCTTCATCCCCATCACACTCCATATCAACTTGATATGATTATGATATCACTTTTTCTTTGAAATGGAAAATAAAAAATCCTTCCTTATGGGAAGGATTTTTATCGAACCTAAAGGTCGCTGCCCCATCGCCCTCTCTTCCATCAAGAGGGCCGTGTACCGTCCATCTGATGAGGTCCCTTCGGCGCTGGAACCTTCAGCTTCCCCTGCTCATGCAGGCTTTTCAGCTCGTCGCGAAGCTGCTGCTCCGACTTTCCCTCGACTTTGATGCCTTGCTTGGCGGCAAATTCCTTCATTCTCGCGAAGCGTTTTTCCTTCATGCTCGCTTTGAAGGCCGTCCATTTCTCCGGCTGCTTTTCCTTGGCCGCGTGAATTTCCTGACGGAGCTGCTCCTCCGTCTTGCCGTCGGCTTTGATGCCGAAATAAGCCGCGGCTTCCTTCAGCATGGCGAGCTTGCGGGCTTCGCGGTATCGATCGTGATGCGGATGGCCTTTCGGATTCCGCAAATCTCCTTGATGGTTGTAGCGGTCCGGAGCGCCCATATCCTGCGATGCATGCGGAGATGCCTGCGGAGCTGCCGGAGACGCCTGCGGCGCGGCGTAAGCGGCGGCTGGCAGGGCAAGAGCGGCAAGCAGCAAGGCAGCCGCTGTCCAAGTTGCTTTCATCGATGCTGTCATCCTTTCGGTCTTGGATTCCTTCCTTTCGTATACTTCCCTCTTATTGTTTAATTATTCCAACCTTGCTGAAAATCAAAAAAGCGTCCCCGGAGGGACGCCCGCTGCTGTATGAAAAGGAATGGATGTTATACGGACTGGCTCTGGAGCTTCTCGCTGAACTGCTGCTCCGTCATATCGTCCTCCAGCACTTCCGACACGGGGATTTCCGGACAATCCGCCTTCGTGAACGATTTGCCTTTGAGATAGTAACCGTTCTTCCTCGCAATGGAGTAGAAGCTGCACAGCTGATCCGCGATCTTGACCGCTGCTTCTTCCGAAGTGGAGCTGGCCAGGTTGTTGCCGAAGCTGAGCGGATTTTTGGAGCTCTGAATATTGACTCGGTACGGAGCAACAGAGTCCGACTCTTCATGCTTGACCAGAATCTCGATGTCGGAGCAAGTATTACGATATTTGATGGTCATCATCAACACCGCCTGTTGAGACCTCGTATGAGGTAGATTCGGTCAGTGCATTCCAGCGCTGCCGTACTAGCTATTACACGGCTCAGGCAGCTGTTAAACAGCGTGCCCAAGCCTTCCGCCAACATTTTCAGCCGCATGCCCGTCACAGCCGTTCCCGTCGGTTGTCCTCCCGGAGAAGATCCCCCATCCAGCCTTTCGTCCGCATCCAGAAATAGACGCCGACCGTAGCCGCCAAAATGACGGCAAGCCCGAATACGTATCCAAGCTTCCACTTCAGCTCCGGCATCTGCTCGAAATTCATCCCCCAGATCGCGCCGATCGCCATCATAGGCGTGCAAAGAATCGTGAACACCGTGAGCGTCTTCATGATTTCGTTGCCGCGGTAGTTCGAGATATTGTCCTCGAGCAGAAGCAGCGACTCCACCTCCTGCCGGTACTCTTCCTGCAGCATGATCATCCTCTCCAGACGCGAGTTGAACGCCTGATGGATGAGACTCTCCTTCATCTCCTCGGGAAACGCTTCTTCCAGAGCAAACCGGATTTCGCGGACCGGCCTCGTCAGTCCGGTCCAGTGAAGCAGGCCGTAGCGGAGCTCCAAAATACGGTGGAACATATAGCCGCCATTGCGGTCCCGGATATTCTCCTCCATCTCGCGCAGCTTCTGCTCGAAATTGTCCATCCCGTCGAAGAACGGCTCCATGATGCCGGCAAGCAGCTTGATGAATCCGTCCAGAGCCGTCTCCGACTGCTCGATTTCCGCAAAAAAATGAGCGGCTCCTTCACAGCCGTCGACAATATCCTCTTCATCGAAACCGATTGTATACAGATTGCGGTGCCCGAGGTAAAAATGCATCGTGCAGTTGCTTCTCTGGTCATCATCCGATCTGCCCACGACAAGCGTCCCGAACACCGCATTTCGGCTCCCTTGAAAGGAAGTAGCCGCAAGATGGTTCACATCCCGATCCTTGCTTCTTTCGATCCATTTCCGCACGGACTCGTCCTGCCGCCACATTTCCGCCGCTTGCCCGCTGTCGCCGCTCCGATGCCACGCCCAGCTCCGGCCTTCCGCCGACGAGCGCTTATCCTCGTTCCCCATCGTTCCCACTCCTGACTGACTGCATCTTGACCGTTTACTACCCTTCCATTACCCTGCCCAGCCGCCCTTGGAATCAGTTGGCGACATGGCAATGATTGAAAAAAAGCCCCGCAAAAATGCGGGGCTGCTCTCAGCCGATAATGATCCGGCCCTCCGGATATCGGAACGGTTCTTTTTTGGATTTGGAGCGGATCGCGAACGCCAAGGTTAACAGCCCGAGCCTGCCGGCAAACATCAGGAAAATGATGACCCCTTTGCCGACAGGGGTAAGATCAAAGGTGGCTCCAAGGCTGAACCCGACCGTGCCGAACGCCGACACGGCCTCAAAGAGAAGAACGAGGAAGGAAGCATTCTCCACGGTCGTCAGGATCATCGTGGAGGCGACGATAATGATGACCCCCATGAGCGTGACCGTGATAGCCCGATACAGCTCCTTGGCTGCAATCCGGTACCGGAAGATCACCGCATCCTCGCGGCCGCGCAAAATCGCATGGATGCCGGCAAGCAGCACGACGAAGGTGGTCAGCTTGATCCCTCCTCCTGTAGAGCCCGGCGCGGCTCCGATGAACATAAGGATGATCATCAGAAGCTGGGTCGCCTGACGGAGCTCCTCGATCGGCACCGTATTGATTCCTGCCGAGCGCAAGCTGAATGATTGGAAAAAGCTGGCCCAGATCTTGCCGTTCAGCCCCAGATGGCCGAAGCTCCTTGTATTCGTAAATTCAAAGATAAAGAAAAGAATGGCGCCGCCCAATGTGAGGACGACAGAAGCCCACAACACGACCTTGCTGTGCAAGGAGATTTTGCGCCTCTCGGGAAACCGGATCAGATCCGCCATGACAATGAAACCGATGCTGCCGAAGAAAATAAGCGTCATCGTAATCAGATTGATCGCGGGATCGCTGACGAACTGGCTCCAGCCCCCGATAATTTCGAAACCGGCATTGTTGAACACGGAAACCGCGTGGAATACGCCGAAGTAGGCCGCTTTGGACAGCGGCATGGAGTCCATCCAGATGAACGTGTACAGCAGCGCTCCGACCCCTTCGATAGCGGCGGAGAACAAAAAGATCCTTATAACGAGCTGGACGATTCCGCTCATTTCCGTCTGATTGAGGGACTCCTTGAGCACGAGGCGGTCACGGAGCGATATTTTGCGGCCGAACGCCAGGGCAAACCAGGTAGCGGCCGTCATGAAGCCCGTCCCTCCTAGTTGGAACAGCACGAGCAGCACGATTTGTCCGAACAAGGAATATTCGGTGCCTGTGTTCATAATGGTGAGCCCCGTCACGCATGTAGCCGAAGTCGCCGTGAACAGAGCATCCAGTACAGGAATCCGCACCCCGTCAGCCGAAGCGGCAGGGGTAGCGAGAAGAATCGTGCCAAGCACGATCAGAGAAAGAAATCCGCCCGCAAGCACCCTCGGAGGTGTCAGGTAGGTAGAGCGGATATAACGATTGGACAGCACGGCTCGAAGCCCCTTTCCGCTTCATTTCTAAAAGCGTGGTGAAAAATAGATGACCTGCGGTCGGAACGGGTCGCCAATCGCTGTTGTCTCCTTGGCAAGCCTTCCCGGCCCGGACATGCAAAAAGCAGCCCACATCAATGCGTGGACTGCCTGCCCATGGTCCAGTCATAATCCAGATACCGGCCGATAATCGCTTCAAGCATCTCCAGCCGGATCGGCTTGCTGATATAATCGGTCATCCCGGCTTCCAGACAGCGCTGCCTGTCTCCCGGCAGCACGTTGGCGGTCATCGCCACGATGACCGGCTGCTTGCCGGCACGCGCGTCTCCGTTGATGAGCCTTGTCGCCTCAAGTCCGTCCATGACCGGCATTTTCATATCCATGAAGATCATATCATAGAATCGGTTTTTTGCCATCGCCACGGCCGCTTCCCCGTTCTCCGCCACATCCGCTTCGATGCCGAGACGATCGAGCAGCTTGAGGATCAGCTTCTGGTTCACGTCGTTGTCCTCGACGACGAGAACCCGGGAACGCTCGCTCGGCGCCGGCACGCCGCGATCTCCAGTGCCGAGCGTGAATGGCAGGACGTTGGCCTTCAGGACAAGGCGGCTGGCTGCGCTCGTCTCGCTGGCCGCAGTAGTCTCGGTATAGGTCTCGCTCAGCATGGCGGAGAAGGAAAAGGAATCCGAATGAGGAGGGGCTTCCCATGGACGTGAGCCGGGCAGCGGGTGGTCTTCGGCTGGATCTCCCTCCAAAGCCGGATAACATTCCTCCATCTGCTTGAGGCGGACGGTGAAGGTGAAGCAGGCTCCTTTGGGCTCATTGGCGCACGCTTCGATCGTCCCGCCCATCAGCTCCACCAGATTTTTGCAGATGGCTAAGCCTAGTCCGGTTCCTCCGTACTTGCGGGTCATGGAGGAGTCCAGCTGGGAGAACGGCTGGAACAGGAGGGGGAGCTTATCCTCCGGAATGCCTACCCCGGTATCGCTCACTCTGAACTGGACAACGATGCCCTCTTCCTGGCGCTCGGCATCGTCGGGCGAATCCTCGGCAAGGCGAACGTCGACATCAATATGCCCTTCATGCGTGAATTTGATCGCATTGCTGATCAGGTTCATCAGAATCTGGCGCAGCTTGGTTACGTCCCCGTACAGATACTCCGGCAAATCCGGGGATATCGAACAGAGGATATCGAGATTGCTCTCGCGCGACTTGGCGATGAACAGATCCAGCGATTCGTCCACGCAGCTCTTCAGATCGAAAGGAACCATCTCAAGTTCCAGCTTGCCGGCTTCGATCTTGGCGTAGTCCAGAATGTCGTTGATGACGCTGAGCAGGCTGTCGCCGCTCTTCAGGATGATCTCGGCAAAATCCTTCTGCTCCTCGTTCAGTTCCGTCTCCATCAGAAGATTGGTCATGCCGAGAATGCCGTTCATAGGCGTGCGGATCTCGTGGCTCACCATCGCCAGGAACTCCGTTTTGGCTCTGTCGGCCACCTCCGCTGCTTCCTTGGCCGCTAGAATTTCCTCCTCCGATTTCTTGCGCTCGCTGATGTCGCTGACCGTGCAGGCGAAGATGACTTCCTCATCCACCAGCGTGCTGCCGAGCTTGATCTCGGCATGGAAGACACTGGCGTCCTTGCGGCGCGGCATGACTTCGATCAGGCGCCCGGAAGAGATTCCGTCCATCGCGGCTTCGCCCATGAGATCCAGCTGCCTGACGCATATTCCCGGGATAAGCTCATCGACCTGCTTGCCGACGACTTCTTTTTCCCGGTACCCGAACATCGGATAGACCGACGGATTCACCGTCAAAATGGTTCCGTTCTTGTCAAACGTAATCATCGTATCCATTGAAGTCGAGCTGATGACGCTTTTGACGGCTTCCGACTTGGTCAGCTGGTAGGCCGTGCGCATCAGCTCCTTGTTCATGCGCTCCAGCTCCTGCGTCTGCTGCTGAAGCAGGACGGCTTGCTGCTGCAAGGTTTTGTTGCCGACGTACATCCGGACAAAGCCTTCGATCTTGGAACGGAAAATTTGGGGAACGAAGGGCTTCAGCATATAATCGATCGCGCCGACGGCGTAGCCGGCGAACATATGCTGGGCTTCCTTGCTCGTCGCCGACACGAAAATGATCGGTATCTCCTTGGTCTTATCCCTGGATTTGATCATTCGAGCGGTTTCGAAACCATCCATCCCGGGCATCTGGACATCCATGACGATGACGGCAAAATCATCCTTGAGAAGCGCCCGCAGCGCCTCCTCGCCGGAAAGGCATTTGACGAGATTGTAGTTGAGATCGCCAAGGACGGCTTCGATAGCCAGCAAATTTTCGGGGTAGTCATCGACCAGCAGGATATTGATAGGCCCGTCATAAGAGATCATGGTTTCCCCCCTCCCTTGTCTGTGGCTTTACTTGACTTTGCGGTAGATCCGGTTGATCAGGTCCAGCTCATCGAACTGATCCGCATGCCGGGTGAAGTTGATGCTTTCCTTGGTTCCCAGCAGCAGCACGCCGAACATGCTGAGACTGTCGTAGAGCAGCCCATGCACATGGTTCTGGAGATCCTTGTTGAAGTAGATCATGACATTGCGGCACAGGATGACATGAAATTCGTTGAAGGAGCCGTCCGTGACGAGATTGTGCTGGGCAAAAACGATATTTTTCTTCAGGAAGCTTTGGAAAATAACCGATTCGTACTTGGCCGTGTAGTAGTCCGAGAACGACTCCTTGCCGCCGCCGTCCTGGTAATTGCGCGTATACTGCTGCATCCGCTCAATCGGGAATACGCCCTGCCTCGCTACATCGAGAACGGTCGAGCTCATATCCGTGGCGTAGATTCTCGTGCGGTCGTAAAGCCCTTCCTCATGAAGCAGAATCGCCATCGAATAGACTTCTTCGCCGGTCGAGCAGCCGGCATGCCAGATCCGGATGAACGGATACGTCTTGAGCAGCGGAACGACATTTTTGCGGAACGACTTGAACACTTCCGGATCGCGGAACATCTCGGTGACATGGATCGTGAGATCCGACAGAAGCCTTTCCATGCAGCCACGGTCGTGGATCACCCGGTCCGTCAGCGACGTGATCGTCGTCAGCCGTTCCGCATGCACCCGATGCCATATTCTCCTACGGATCGAGGCATAGGCATAGTTCCTGAAATCATAGCCGTAGAGCTTGAACATGGCCACGAGCAGCATCTCGATCTCCAACTGTTCTCTTTCGTCCGAGTCGCTCGGACGAGGTTTGACGCTATTTATACAACCACACCCTCATTAGTGAAAGAAGTTGATCAACGTTGACCGGCTTGGCGATGTAATCGCTGGCCCCGGCTTCAATGCATTTGTCCCGATCGCCTTTCATCGCCTTGGCGGTGACGGCAATGATCGGCAGCTTGTCGTAGCGGGAGTCGGCTCGGATGAGCCTCATCGCTTCGTACCCGTCCATTTCCGGCATCATGATGTCCATGAGCACGAGATCAAGATCGGGATTTTTCTCGATCTGCTCGATAGCCTCCCGGCCGTTCTCGGCATAGGTAATGTTCATCTTATACCCTTCAAGGACATTGGACAAGGCGAACACGTTGCGGATATCGTCGTCGACGATGAGAACGTCCCTGTTTTCGAAAATGGTCTCCACGCTGTGAAGCTTGCGCAGCACGTTGCGCTTGTCTTCCGGCAGCTCGGCTTCGACCCGGTGCAGGAAAAGCGTCGTCTCGTCAAGCAGCCGCTCCGGCGACTTGACGTCCTTCACGATGATCGTCTCGGCGTATTTCTTGAGCATCATTTCCTCGCGCTTCTCCAGGTCGCGGCCGGTGTAGATGATGATCGGCAGATCATGCAGCTCTTCGTTGCGCCTGATCTGGTCCAGCAGCTCGAAGCCGGTAATGTCCGGCAGGCCGAGATCGAGGACCATGCAGTCGTAGTGATGCTCGCTCAGCTCCTTGAGCGCCTCGCGTCCGGACGATACTCCCGTAATGACCAGATCGTCATGGCCGATCAGCTCTTCGATGGCGTGACGCTGGATCTCGTCGTCCTCCACCACGAGCAGACGCTTCATATTGCGCTCCATGAACAATCCGATCTGCGTAAACAGATTGTCGAGATGCTCCTTGGAGACCGGCTTCTTGAGATAGGCGATCGCTCCGAGCGCGAGACCCTGCTGGACCTCGTCGATAACCGAGATCAGATGGACCGGAATATGGCGAGTGTTGGAATCGTTTTTCAGATGATGGAGAACGGACCAGCCGTCCATGACCGGCATTTGGATATCCAGGAGAATCGCATCCGGAAGGTACGTTCTTGCATAGGACAGGCCCTTGTCTCCCTGTCCGGCAACGATGGCCTTGAAGCCTCGCGAGCGGGCGATATCGACGAGAACTTTGGCGAAAGCGACGTCATCCTCGACGATGAGGACGACTTTATCCCCTTCCTTCAATTCCTTGAGGTCGTCTTCCACATCGAACGCATGGCGGGCAAGCTCGGGCTTCGGCTTCCGTTCCGCCGGGATGACCGGCGACGGAAGCGCCGCCGCCGCTTCGTCCATGCCGCTGAACGAGCTTCTTGAGACTTCGAAGTCGGATCCGTCGTTCATTTTGACGAGATGGAATTCCGGAAGCGTGAGCACGAAGGTGCTTCCCTCTCCCGGCTTGCTCGTCAGATGGATGTCTCCGCCAAGCAGTCTGGCCAGATCCCGGCTGATCGCGAGGCCAAGTCCGGTACCGCCGTATTTGCGGCTTGTCGTCCCGTCGACCTGCTGGAAGGCTTCAAAGATGATCGCCTGCTTGTCCTCGGGAATTCCGATGCCCGTGTCCTTGACTTCGAACGAAATCCAGCTGCCCTGGGCGCCTTCCGGCATCTCGGCCGGGGTGGATTTGCGGATCCGCATGCTGATGGAGCCCTGAGTCGTGAACTTGAACGCATTGGACAGCAGATTGCGCAGGATCTGCTTGACCCGGTGGCTGTCCGTGAACATTTCCGCCGGCACGTCCTCCTCCGTCTCCGTAAGGAACGGCAGCTCCTTCTGGATGCTGACCGGCTGGAAGCTGCGTACGGCATACTGCTCCAGATCCCGCAAAGGAACATGTTCGGTGACGACGTCCATCTTGCCTGCGCCGATCTTGGACAGGTCGAGAATTTCGTCGATCAGCTTGAGCAGATCGCTGCCCGAAGTATGAATGGTCGTTGCGAACTCGATCTGCTTCTGGGTGAGATTTCCGTCCTTGTTGTCCGACAGCATTTGGGACAGAATAAGCAGGCTGTTGAGCGGAGTCCGCAGCTCATGCGACATGTTGGCCAGGAACTCGGACTTGTACTTGGAAGCGAGGCCGAGCTGGACCGTCTGCTTCTCGAGCGCGTCCCTCGTCTGCTCGATCTGCTGGCTGTGCTTTTTCGTTTCCTTCATCTGCAGCTCCAGCAAATGGGTTTTCTGCAGCAGCTCCTCGTTCGTCTGCTCCAGCTCTTCCTGCTGGCTCTGCAGCTGCTCCTCGGAAGCCTTGAGCGCCCTCGTCTGCTCTTCGAGACGGTCGTTGGAGCTGCGCAGCTCTTCCTGCTGGCTGATCAGCTCTTCGGATTGGGATTGGAGCTCTTCGCTCATCGTCTGCGATTCGCGCAGCAGCTCCTCGATCCGGATCCTTCCGAACAGGTTGTGAAGCACCATGCCGGCAGACTCGCCGATCTGCTCCAGCAGCTCGTGGTGCAGGCTTGTGAACGACTGCAGGCTGCCGAGCTCAAGCACAGCCACGACGGAATGCTGATAATGGACCGGCAGGAGATAGAGCTCCCGGATCTGCGTCTGCCCGATGCCCGAGCGGATGTTGAGGTATCCTTCCGGCACCTCGGTCAGATGCATCGACTTGTTGTCCGCCGCGATTTGGCCCACGAGTCCTTCTCCGAACCGGAAGGAGGAAGCCGCTTGCAGACCCTCCGTCCCTGCATAAGAAGCACGCAGCGTGAAGGTTCTGCCTTCACCGAGATGATCGCGGATATAGAGAGCTCCATAGGTCGCTCCCGTAAGAGGGGCGACGGAGGAAATGAATTTCTCCGCCAGGTTCTCCAGCTCCGTGATGCTCTGAACGCCAACGATGACGTTGGCCAGGCTCGTTTTAAGCCAGGTCTGATCCTGCATCATCTGGTTGTATATTTTCTCCGCCTGCGTCTTTTCATCCAGATCGTCCGCGAGCTTGTAGAAGGAGTCCGCTACCTCCTTGAACTCGCCCTCTTGGACCATCGCATCCAGGCGCGTCTCCCGGGTCGATTCTCCTCGAGAGAACCCGACAATCGCGGAGGAGAGGAACCGGAAGCCGCGGTTGAGCGTCTTTGTATTCCAGATAATGATGAACAGGCCGAGCAGGACGCCCGCAATCGTCACGGCAACCATGATATTGGTCGTCGCCTCGTTATCGTTGCGCGTCTGTTCGACCAGCTGGTCCAAGGCGCGCTGATGATAAGCGGCCATCTCGTCGGCATTATTGACGAGCGTCTCCTGATAGCGGAGGCCTTCGCTTTCCCGCAGGGCGACGGCTCCCGCTCCGTTGCCGGACTCTACGAGCTTCATCGCCCGGTCGACATACGAGAAGAAGTCGGATGTTCCGGCTTCCATCTTGTCCAGCATCTGAAATTCGGATTCGGATGAGGCAATGCCTTCCAGCTTTTTAAGGGCGGCCTGGACCGATTCTTTGTTCTTTTCAATGCTGTCTCGGTTGCGGTCGACCGTTTCCTTGGTAGGCACGGTCAAGATATTCACCATATACTTGGCCATGTTGTTCACGTTGCCGCGCATGCTCGTCGTGGTGGCCACCTTGGTGTATCTCTGATCGTAGATCTCGTTCAGCTGATTGCTGAGATTGAACAGATTGCGAATTCCCGCGCCGCCCAGGACAATCATGATGGCGAGCAGGATGACAAACCCCAGTTGAACTTTTGTCCGTATTTTCATGTCAGCCGATCACCGGATCCCCTCTGAAGTAATAGTGGATGAGCTGTCTATGTGAGAACCTTAATCTTTCCCTCTATGAATCCTCTATGAATCCTCTATGAATCCATTCACTCTATGAATACAATTGTACAAATAATAGAGCCGGGAGTCATCCTCTCTCGACGTATTGGCAGCATTTCCTGGCCAACACACGAATCGGCCGCCTCCCTCAAGGGTTGCGACCGGACGTTGGATCAAAGTTTTCTATTCTTTACCCTGCCGAAATGAAATTGAACCACCTTTTCGACAGAAATCTATGTTTTTTTCATCCGCGGTTATTCCTCTACTCCATGTCCGCCCAGAAGAAGTCGACGGATAGAACTTGGCCCGTCTTCTGATTCAGGAACAGCTTGGCGGCAAAACCGTTGGCATCCACATATCCGACGCCATCCTCGGCCTTGTACTGAGGCTCTCCATACCGGCCTACCCAGCCTTCCAAGGTGACCGGAAGCTCCTCATCCCCTACCCGAACCGACCGGGTCGAGGAAGGCACGCTTACATAATCCACTTCCGTACCTGTGAAAGCGATGTTCATGTCGGGATAAGTCCAGCGCGTCTGCTCGGCGAGAAGCTCATCCTGAGCCGCTTCGAGCGGAAGTCCAAGCTCGGAGACGATCTGCTCCTTGTCGTCGGTCAAGCGGACTCCGTTGATCGTGCCGAAGTCCATCGTCCCCGGAACGGCATTTGTCGAGGAAGCGGATTCCTCTTTCAGCAAAGCAATGACAGCGGGAGGAGCAGGCTGGCCTGCTGCCGTCTCCGTCCCCTTGGCCGGCGCGGCGGCAGACGGCAAGGATGCGACGGGGCGGGTCAAGGAAATCGCCATTCCTATAACCAGAAACAGGCAGGCAACCGAAGCTGTAAGGATTGTCTTTTTCACATTGCTTCCTCCCTTTCCACATGCTGCTGATCCAATAGTATCCATTAACCAGCGGACTCAGCGCGCGAAACAGCAAATCAGCCTGCCGGAAGCCGGCAGGCTGGAGGTCGTCTTTATTCGGCTTGATCCGTATGCCCCGCCTCCAGAACGGCAAGCCGCTCCAGCACTTCGCCTCGCGAGAAATGCTCTCCGATGAACACGATGGCGTCGCGCATGCTCTCGGCCGGAGACAGAGGAATGAAATCCGTCTCCCTGTACGCGAATTGAAAATGGTACCGGCTCGCCGTGTCGGCGAATGTGACGATTCCTTTCGCCCGGTACACGTTGTCGGGCAGCGTCTGGAGCATGCTTTCGAAGTCCATGCTGTCATAAGGCCGCTGCGGATAATAAGTCACTGCCATCAGATGCTCGTGGGCATGGGCATGGCTTTCTTCCTTCCTGGCAGCGGATGCATCCCCTGTTCCCCCATCGGTCCTAGCGGCGACCTCCTCGGGCCTCAGGGCAGCTCCGGGATCAGCGGACAGCACGCCCTCGATCCATTCCGCCTCTGCGCGGCCATGCCGGACGGTGACGAGCGAAGCATGGGAATTGAGCTCCCGAATCCGCTGCTGAACCTCGACCAGCTCCTCGGGATGGAGCAGATCGGCTTTGTTCAGCACCAGCTTCGTGGCGCAGCGGATTCCGTCCTCCATCAGCTTCATCGTACGCCGGCTCCCCTTGAGGCGAAGCACGCCCGGGCCGTCGACGACAGTGACGACAGCGGACAGGTAGAGCGATTCGTGCAAGGCGGCGTCCATTACGCCTTCCACCAGCTCCAGCGGATTCGCAGCTCCGGTAGCTTCGATGAGAATGACACCGGGCCTCTCCCTCCTCGCCAGCAGGACCAGCTCTCCGGCCAGATCGCCTTTCATCGTGCAGCAGATGCAGCCGTTCAGCATTTCCTTGAGCGGAACGCCGGAATCGAATCTCGCCCCCTCCAGATGAAGGTCTCCCAGCTCGTTGAGAACGACTGCCGGCTTGATGCCGGCTTCCCGGCAGCCGTCCAGCAGGCGTGTCAGCAAGCTCGTTTTGCCGCTGCCCAGAAATCCGGCCAGAACGACGACCGGTACAGGAGTGACTTGTTCTTCCATTTTCTCCCCATCCTCTTCCGCTAATCGTCTTTGAACCTTTCCAGTATAACGGATTCCGTTCCGAAGGCACAAAAAAACGCCCGGCCGGATCGAATCGATCCAGCCGGACGTCCAAGCTTCGGGGGCAGCTCAGTGAGGCTTGGCGATGACCAGGATTTTGCCTTGGTCAAGAACTTCCTCATAGCGCTCGGCTTCCATTTCGGTCAAGCCTACCGACTCCAGCTTGGAGCGCAGCGCATCGCCGCGGGAGCGGAACATATTCGCCATGGAATCGAAGACGCCTTCCTCCTGCATGCCGATGCTGTTCGCTTGTGAATTTTCGGCCAGGCGATCCGTCTGGTCTTTATCGTGGGCAAGCACATAAATCTCGTCCTTGTCATATCCGCGTCGATTGAGCTCGCGTACTGCCGACATTGCGTCCATTCCGCTTTCTACAACTTGAATGCTTGGTTTCATGGTGTATCCCTCCAAATGGTATAGTTGTCGGTTCGGCCCCGCCGTGGCAGGGCGTTCAAGCTTACAGGTTAGTACCCCTGCCCCGATGCTCGTGAAACATTCCGCTTGGCGACGCCGAGGCGGCCATTCCGACTCTCTACAGATTAAAATGCCTGCGGAAAATCTCGGGAAAAGGATATCATTGGAATTTTCTCATCTTGGTTTCAAAGATTTTCAGGCCGTTTACTTATACCGTATAAAGAATTCGAACGAGACAACGGAGGTAACACAGATGAATGTTAACAACGAATGCATGGCAATGCTCCTCGCGGGAGGAGAAGGCAAACGGCTGGCGCCGCTGACGAACCGGCTGGCGAAGCCGGCTGTTCATTTTGGCGGCCGCTACCGCATCATCGATTTCCCGCTGAGCAATTGCGTTAACTCCGGAATCGGCAGCGTGGGCATCCTCGCTCAATATATGAAGCAATCCATCAGCGGCCACGTTGGCGACGGCTCCGCTTGGGACAACACGGACATCACGATCCTTAATTCCGAGGATCAAAAGACCGGCTACAAGGGAACGGCAGACGCCATTTTCCAGCACATCGATTTCATCGATTCCCATCAACCGGAGCATCTGCTCGTCATCTCCGGCGACCATATTTACCAAATGGACTATAAGGAAATGCTCAGCTTCCATAAAGCCCGCGGCGCGGCCGCGACGATCGCCGTCAAAGAGGTTCCTTGGGCAGAGGCTTCCCGCTTCGGCCTCATGAATACGGATGAGCGGCTGAACATTACCTCCTTTGAAGAAAAGCCGGCCAAGCCTCAGAGCAATCTGGCCTCGATGGGCGTTTATATTTTCCGGTGGGCCGATCTGCGCGAAGCGCTCATTCTGGATGCCATGCGCGCCGATTCTTCCCATGATTTCGGCAAGGACATCATCCCTTCCCTTCTGGCCTCGGAAGAGAAAATCATCGCCTTCCCATTCAAAGGCTACTGGAAAGATGTCGGTACGCCGGGAAGCCTGTGGGAAGCCCATATGGATCTGCTCCAAGGCACGATCGACCTCAACCGTCCCGAATGGCCGATGTATACCCCATCCCTGTCGGTAAGCCCGGCCATCTATGTGGAAGGCAAAGGGGAAGTAAGCAATTCCATCGTCCAGCGGGGCTGCCGGATTCAAGGAGATGTGGAGGGGTCCATCCTCTTCCACAGCGTCCAGATCGGAGAGGGCAGCACGGTGACGGACAGCATCATCATGCCGGGGGCGAGAATCGGCCGCAATGTGAGCATTCACCGCGCCATCATCGGCGAGGGCGCTTATGTCGCGGACGGATCCTCCATCGAGGGCAGCGATGACAACCTGACTGTCATCGGCGCGGGCGAGTTCCGCTACAGCCGCTCCCCGCTCCGCAGAACCCGCCCGACGGCTATGCTGGGAGACGTACGGACCGGTTCTTGATTATGAAGATGCACAAAAAGTCTGCCTTTGACGGGCAGACTTTTTGTTGTGTTCAGGGATGCTGCTGCACTCGCTCCTGCCCATCCAAGAGTCTGGAATCAAAAAATGTCCATGCTGAGATATCTCTCTCCGCTGTCAGGCGCGATGCAAAGAATGCGCTTGTCCTTGCCGATGCGGCGCGCTTCCTGAACCGCCGCCCAGACGGAGGCTCCTCCCGATGGACCGAGCAGGATGCCTTCCTTGGCCGCAAGCTCCCTGCATGCGGAAATGGCCGCACCGTCCTCGACCTGCACGATGTCGTCGTAGACATCTGTATTCAGAATCGGAGGCACGAAGCCTGGACTCGTACCGACCAGCTTATGGGGTCCGGGCTCGCCGCCCGACAGGACGGGGGAACCCTGCGGCTCCACGACAAGAATGCGCAATGCCGGCAGCAGCTTGCGAAGCTCTTCTCCCGTTCCGGTAATCGTTCCTCCGGTGCCGCTGGAGGCGACGAACACATCCATTCGCCCTTCCATCTGCTCCATGATCTCCAGCGCCGTCGTTCCCCGATGCGCATCTGGATTGGCGGGATTTTCAAATTGAAGGGGAATGTAGCTGCCTTCAATTCCTACAGCCAGCTCCTTCGCCTTGCGGATCGCTCCCGGCATCCTCTCCGCTGCCGGCGTCAGCACGACCTCGGCTCCGTAAGCCCGCAGGATGCCGATCCTCTCCTTGCTCATATTGTCCGGCATGACGAGAATGGACTTGTATCCTCTCGCCGCCGCATTCATGGCGATGCCGATGCCCGTGTTGCCGCTGGTCGGCTCGATGATCGTCCCCCCCGGCTTCAGGAGACCGTCCTTCTCCGCTTGCAGCATCATATTGGCGGCGGCCCGGTCCTTCACGCTTCCGCTCGGATTGAACTTTTCCAGCTTCACGTACACCTCGGCGTCCTCGGGACCGACGAGCCGATTGAGCCTGACTGCCGGGGTATCTCCGATCAGCTCAGTGACGGAATTCACGATTCTAGGAGGCATTGGCATCTTCCTTCATTAAAGTTTCAACAATTCGATTACTATGCATGTTACAGGAATAATCCCGGATTCTCAAACGCGCAGCCGCACCCTAAATCGATCGTAGTCATGGAGTGGTCAAAAGAACAAAAAAGGGACCCCGGAGGGTCCCTTTTTCCTTGCTGGATCAGGCTTGGTGGCCCGGCACTTACATCATGCCGCCCATCTATTAGCGGTTTTTGCAAGGATTCATGGACCTACGAAATTGCTACTTTCCCTAACCATCATGTAGGGCTATTTAAAACTTCCATTCGTATTGATTCGAATTTGAATGGATAATTAGTGAGTTTTCTTGTGAGTTTTTACTGTTCCGTGAGTTTTGTCGATGCCAATCCAATTCATGAGCCTCGAACTCCTTCAGCACCCTGTACCTCAGCGGTTGTCTGCTTTCCAACTCTATGTACTTCTCTTGCTCTAATTCCCCGAGGACATGCTGGAGTCGCCCCTCCCGCTTCCCTGTGAATTTACGGAGGTTTTCCATCTTCAGTGGAGTCAATCTAAAATATGATCGTTGACAGGATCCGCAATACCTTCCGCTCGATATCCTCCAGCCTTTCGCCGGGATTCATGACCATCATCTCTATGCTCATTGCATATGAACAAAATGCGAACAAACATTAAAAGCACCTGCTCTGATTCGAGCAGGTGTTGAGCCAATGAATTATGAAAGATACTTACCTCTGAACTTTAAGAACGGTTTCTCAACAACGTGGTATGTAAGGATTGAAATTAGAATAGTAATCGGCACAACCAAGATCAGAGAGTTCAGCATCCCGTCCCTGAATGCGTTGGAGGAAAAGCTAATGGTCCAATGACGATAGATAACCAACTTCACAATGATGTAATGAATTAAGTAGATGGAGAAGCTTATTTCTCCGATCCTGGAGAGCGACTTCTGAATGATGTTTTTATTTTCTGAAAAGACCTTCACGTAAGACACGATAAACACCGCCCACAGCGTCCCTTCGGTTGTCGGCCAGATGACTTTCCAATTCGCAGAAATTTGCCAGCCGCCGAGTCTATTAAATGCAAACAGTTCTGTAATTACCAACACAGCCGAAGCACAGAAAATAAGGAACCAGCTTTTTCTACTTAACTTGAGCTCAATAAAAACCTTTGCGGCCAGCATGCCGATTATAAATTGATCGATTCGTCCCACAATTGTCCAATAGGAAAGCTCTCTGATATTGCTCCCAAACAGCATCGCCAATGTTCTAAATACGATGGCGACAACGATCAATAGAAGCATCTTTTTCGCACCTTCATTCCGCATCATCCGAAGCAAAAAGGGGAAGATGAGGTAAAAGAGAAATTCAACTGATATCGTCCAAAACATAGCCGAGAATTCACCCAAATTTAACGAACCTTGAGCATTCGACAGAAAAAATAAGGTCTGTAGCATGCCAATGAAGTTGAAATTGCCGGGATAAGCATAAATTCCAACCACCATAAGTAACAAAAACATTGGGTAGATTCTGAACAATCGATTACGAATGAATCCCCAGTAATTCATACTTTTATCATAAGCACCGTACGTAAAAATAAAACCGCTTAGAACCATGAACAAAGCAACTGCTGTATGCCCCTCGATAAATAAGGACGAAATGGGGTTGGTCGTTTTGAGCCAATACCCATCCGGCACCTTATCCCCGAATGCAAAATCTCGCGAAATAAAATGCTGACCATGGTAGAACAAAATTAGCAATGCCGCCATTCCTCGGAGATGGTCAATCGCCGGTAGGTAGTTTATGTTTAAGCTTTTCATAGAAGACTCCTGCCCATTAAAGTGTCCTATTTATTTTAACCTTTATGGGAGGAATGTGACAATAAGAAAGCCTGCTCCGATATTGGTCAAAATCCCAGGATCGGCATGATGCCGATCATCATTTTATCGCTTTCGTGGACTGCTTTTGAATTTCGCTTTTACTTCTATAATAAAGAGAATCGAGTTTCGAATTAAAACAGCTCCATCTGATTTCGATAAGCATCAGAGAATTCGTGACCTTTATCGTGACTTTTTCTGTGCCAGTTGAGCTCATGAGCCTCGAACTCCTTCAGTATTCTGTACCTCAGCGGCTGCCGGCTCTCGATCTCTACGTACTTCTCCTGCTCCAATACTCCGAGAATATGATGGAGCCGACCCTCTCGTTTCCCCGTGAATTTCTGAAGGTTTTCCATCTTCAGTGGAGTCGATCTGATTTTTGAATAGTTGACCAGGATCCGCAATACTTTTCGCTCGATGTCCTCCAGCCTTCTTTCACTGGGAATCATGACCATCACCTCTGTTCACATTATATGCGAACACAATACGAACACTCAACAAAAAAAAGGCGTGCTCCGAGAAATCAGAGCACGCCTTTATCCTTCATGATGGGCTCGAGCAAGAGCAGCTTTCGAACGGCTTCTTCCTGCCAGGAGCCCGCTCCCATCGCAGTCTGGCCGAGCTGCAGGATTCGTGATGCGATGCCCGCTGCCGTCACCGGACCATCACCGTACGCAATCTCTGGCATGACCGGCGCGAGGTACAAGAGCTTGGCCTCTGCCGCTGATCCCCACGTCTTATCCGACAACCGCTCGGCCAAGTCACGCACCCGGCCGGCGATGGCGAAGGCTGCAGCGTAACGGCTGGCCTGACTGAGCTGGTATGCGATGCGCTCTTCATACAACTCCAGCGACGGGATTCTTTCCGCTATGGCCAGCTCCGCGTACAGACGGCCCCAGGGAAATGCGGGCCCCGGGCAAAACGGCTTGCGTATCGGGTCGATCTGGAAATGACCAAGGACTGTCTCCGGGCTGAACACGATTCGGTTGCCCCAGATCCGCTCGACCTCGAGCTGGATGTACTTGTGCAGCCAGCAGAGACGCCAGAACTGTTCCTCCGTGATTGAGCCGTCTGCGCCGTTACCGGCATAACCCTCGTGCTCAATAGAGACACAATACAGGTTCGGGTTCATACCCATCTGCCGGACGATGCCCGCCTTCGCCTTCGGGATCGCATCTGACAGCAGCCCTTGCGTCCAAGCCGCTCGCTCGAGACGGACATACTGGTGAATGCCGCCATCCCGGCCAATGCCAAAATGGGACGATACCTGCGCGGCCGGGTTCCGGAACCAAGCATCCATGCTGTCCATTGTACCCATGGAGATGTGGTTAACGATGACCAAGGGCGCATACTGCTTCCCGTTGCGAGTCCGGGGGCCATGATTCGGCACCCGATCCCCCATCCATTTCATGTCGATCATATCAGCAGCTCCCTTCTTAGAACGATTGGCTCGCGTCTGTCCCTTCCTGCTCTGCTTGTTTCGCATCCTTCTTGCCTTCGACTAGGTTGTAGCCCGTCACCGCTGCCGTCAGCGTGAAGATCAGCTCATTGCCCAAACCCAGCTTGAAGAGCTCGTCCGCTACAATCAGGCTGAACGCCACGATCGTGAAGATGAACTTCCGGCTGTTGGCTTTGAAGCCGATTGGCAAACCGTTTGCTCCGCGAACGACGGTCACGTACTCATGAGCCTTGAAATAACCGAGAAGGATGATGGCCGCTGCGGCGATGTTTGTCACGTCGATTTGCACACCAAAAAAACGAGTTGCGGCTGCAGCTGCTGCAGCGCCAAGCACCGTCAGGGAATCTGCCTTAAGCCATTTTTTCATCTTGTTTTTCCTCCGCTTCGTTATAGTTGAGTTTGTGGTAAACAACGGTTCCCGGCCGACTGCGGCCGACTGCAGCGAGGGCACGCGATCGTGCCGCCGAGAAAAAAATAAAGAACATTCTGAGAGCGCGCCGAAAGCTTTTCGACGTCTTCGAGATACTTGCATCCTCCGGACATACCGGATCCACCCCCAGGACGGCCATCGTGCGCCGCTGATTTTCCATGATGATGAGCTGATTGGCCACATAGACTTTGACTTCGCTGTCATCCGAGAGCAGCCAGGGCACTATCCGGCGCAAAGCCTGCTTGACCTTACGCTGCTTGAGAAATACATAAACGGCCGTTCCCAGCGCACTGAGCGAAAGCCCATTCTTCCAGACCGCATGCGCCAGCTCGACGATCAGGTCATACACGCCGACCAGCCTCCTCCGGCAGCTGCACCTGCACCGGGCCGGGCAGGAGCAGTCTTTGCACCACCCACGGGCTAAGCAGTCTGCCGATCACACGCAGGCTGTCGTCGCTGAAGTCGGACTCCAGCAGCTCTGACTCGTCCATTTCGATCATGTCGTTCACCCCACAGGCAAAAGAAAAGAGCCCCTCACGGAGCTCCCTCTTCGACCTCGTATTCGTAATCGTAATCCTGCGCTTCGTGGTAGTCCCCGCTACGCCCGCCGCCGCTTGTCATCAAGATCAGGTTCAGCAGGATGATCACGATGACGATCAGCGTATTGCCCGCCTTCTGGCTCATGCCCCCCCTACTTCCCCAGCGCTTTTTTGGCTGCTGCGTTCATTTTAGCATCGATCTCGTCCAGCCGTCTCCGTTTGTGCTCAGCTTGCACATCCTTCGCGGCGAGGATCTCCTTGTACTGCTTCTGCAGCTTGGCGATCTGCTTCTGGTAGGGCTTCATGCGCGCGTAGTCCTTCGCATCCTCCGGCATCATCTCTGTCTCGTTGTAGTCGGCCGAGGCCTTCTTCTTGCTGAGCTTGTCCCAGTCCTTGTAGAAGTCCTCTCGAACCTGGCCGCCGCCGCTGGTCTTGACGAAAAACGACCGGGCGACCGGCTGCTCGGTTGCCTTCAGCTTAGGCAGCGGGACTTCCCTGCCGCCCCGCGCCGCGTTGATCCCGGCGTCGATCATGTCCACCCCGTAGTTAGCCAGGCCGGCGCCGTAGCCGCTGATCGTGTTGTCGATGATTCTCGGGCTGGCGAGGTTTGTCTCCCCAAGGCCCATCTTGGCCATGAAGGAGCCGATCTCCTTAGACAGCTCGCTCGTGTAGACGCCGTACTGGTCTTTCTTTTCGAAGCGCTGCTCTCCCATCGGGACGACCGGCGCATCGCGGAAGAACGAGTGATTCGTGATTGCCTCAAGCAGAGGCGTCAATGCGGTGAACAGTACCGGCGGCGTGAACGACTGAAGAGTTGTCTTGGCGTAGCCGTCGTAGGCTTCCGGATCGTTCTCCTCCAACCAGCCGAGGAACCGCTCCGTGCTCGTCGCGAACAGCATGCCGGCTTCGAACGGCTTCGGGATCCGGACAAACTCGCCCGTTCTGGGGATACCGATGATGAAGAAGTTGTCTTA